>DKNL01000237.1:0-4975 GCA_002474325.1 Opitutales bacterium UBA7389 | reverse complement strand
ATGAACCTGTAGAACTCGTATCCGAAGCGATACTACGAGCCAGAGCGGGAATCAAGGATCCTAGCCGCCCAATTGGCAGCTTCATCTTTCTAGGGCCAACGGGAGTAGGAAAGACGGAATTGGCTAAGGCATTAGCGGAAACGTTGTTCGATAGCGAGGATTCAGTCGTTCGTATCGACATGTCCGAGTATATGGAACGCCATGCGGTTGCCCGCTTAATCGGAGCGCCTCCTGGATATGTTGGATATGAAGAAGGCGGGCAACTGACCGAAGCTGTTCGTCGCAAGCCTTATTCGGTGTTGCTTTTCGACGAGATCGAAAAAGCCCATGCGGATGTCTTCAACGTAATGCTCCAGATTCTAGACGATGGCCGTGTAACGGATTCGCATGGGCGGACAGTGGATTTCAAGAATACGGTGATTATTATGACGTCTAACATCGGCAGTCAGCATTTGCTGGATGGGGTTGTAGCTACGGAAGTTCCTGAGTCTGTCGAGGAGTCGGTTCTTACAGAGCTTCGGACTCACTTTCGTCCCGAGTTCATAAACCGGGTGGACGAGACGGTGATATTTAAGCCGCTGAATCTCGAGGAGATCGAGAAGATCGTCGGCCTTCTTCTGACTGAGCTCAACAAGACCCTCGCGGATCGCCGGATTACGGTCTCGCTCGACAATGTTGCAGTCGCTTGGATCGCTGAGAAAGGATTCGATCCGGTCTATGGGGCCCGCCCTTTAAAGCGGTTTATGCAACGATCAATCCAATCGTCTTTGGCCCGAGCCATTATCGAAGGCGAGGTGCAAGATGGAATGGAAGTCGTGTATTCGTTGGAAAAAGACGATTTGAAGCTCGCTCGGGTGGTGAATGCCGAAGCGGTGTAGGGGAAATCGGGTCCGTCCAAATCAAGGATTTTGACGGTTAATAGAGGGTAGATAGGACCGTCTCGGTCCTCCAGCTCTAGGATTTGCAGGATCGAGCTGATCCTCCCTGCCTTCCACAATATCCCGGTTCGTCCAGGTGGCCTAGGCGAATGAGCTTTTCCAATAGCGAGTCGGGATCGCAGCCAGTCCGATGACTGCCACTTGGGCAAGCATGTAGGCCGAAAGGTACGTAAACGCTGCGTCCATGAAGCCGTAGGCATGCAATCCGATACCTAGCATGTTCGTTCCGAACCAAGACCAACTACATATGACGTTGCCGAAAACGGCCAGCATCATCAGTCCTCGTGTCTTGACGAATCCTCCCCAGCGGCAGTGAAGGATTATGGCATTCCAAATGACGATCAAAAGGGCCCCGTTTTCTTTCGGATCCCATCCCCAGAAGCGGCCCCAAGATTGGTCTGCCCAGATACCCCCGAGGATGGTGCCTACAAAACTAAAAAGGGTGGAGAAGCAGACAATACCGTAAACCATGGAGCCGAATGTTCGAGCCGTCTTTTTGTCGACCCGTTGGGAGAGGACGGACATCAGAATAAAGATGAAGCCTATCGTTCCGGCCAAAAATGTAGCTGAGTAGCCGAGAGTGATTATGATTACGTGAGTAGCTAGCCAGAAGTTGTTGTCGAGCACAGCTCGGAGCATTTCCAAGGTGTCGCCACCTACGGATAGATGGTGGGCGACCAAAAGGGTAGCGAATCCAATGACGGCTGCGGTGGCGTTCCCCATGCTATTTTTGAAAATCGCCTCTAACACGATTGCCAGAAGGACTGCCCCCCATCCCACAAAAACCGCCGATGAGTAGAGGTTAATGACGGGAGCATAGCCAATAATGTAGATGCGGAATATGATTCCGATCGTGTGTATGACGGCGCAGGCGCATATGAGTCCAAATGCCGCCTTATTCATGGCCTGAGGCCAGCGTACCCAAGAAATGATTACAGCTAAAAAGGCCATTACGTATCCGGTGGCGGCAATATAAAACGGTTCGATGAAATTGAACTGCTGTTCGACGCTGGCTTTACTTATCAATGTCGGGTCAACCGCTCGCAAGTCCGCATGCAGTTTTTGGACATTCTCATTGAAGGCCTGAAAATCCTCAGTCCGATAAGAGTCGATGACTGCAGCGTAGCTTCGAATGGTTTCACTGGCTCCGCCTTCGCGGAGAACTTGTTTCAATACGTGGCTGGTTTTGTTCCATTCTAGCTCTTCGCCCTCGGTTTTCTGGGGAAGGGTCAATAATTTGGCTGATTGCTCGAACCCTTGATAGAGGAATCCGATACTCATCATTTGATTGAAAGCGGTTTCGTCGTACTCTGCACCTTGTTGGCGGAGATTTACCGCTTCGATTCCCTCGGTCGAAAAGTGCTCTAGATCATTGAGTTCTTGTGTGAAAGAGGCTACTTGGCCGTGATGAAGCGATTGACTGAGGCCCGTATAGTTAGACAAGACTCGAGCTAATGTAATGACGGCTCTTTGAAACCTCGACCGTTGAGCGTCTTCCAGTTCGCTAGCCTGTTGGGCTTGTTCGCTAATCGTTTTTAATGACGGGCCTATTTCATTGAAGGTATAGTAAAATTTGTCGTTCCCTGGCCCCAGAAAAGCTATCATGACCTTGCTGCGATTACTTGGTTTATTGGGTAGCTTTAGTAACGCTCTGACGTCTTCATCCTGAATTCGGAAAACTGGTCTCTCGTGAGCTAGGTCGGGACGCATCATCAGTTCGGTGAGCCAGACGATAGCGGGCGTCTTCTTGCCGTTTTCGTCTTTGAATGTACGCTTGTAGCGCATGCCCAGCAGCGCGTTCCGGGCCACAGAATCCAAAGGTTGCACGCGGCCATTCAAATGAACGGGCGTGTTGCCGAAGGTATCGTAGTCGATATTACTGCTAGGCGATTGCTTCCTGTAGTTGGAAGCAAAGTATAAGAAAAGAAAAGTGATTGAAATAATCCAGGGCAGACGTTGTTTCATGATTTCTTCAATCGCTTCTGGGTGAAAGAGAATAGGCCGATTCCGAATTGGACGGATAAGCCAAGGAAAATGAGAATGCAGCTAATGTAAGGAAGGTGTCTTCCTGGATTGCTGACGACCTGCAGGATGGTGGTGGTGTCTTCGTTGGCGAAACCGCTTTGGAAAAACGTTAACCCGTCGTATCGTAATGGATGATTCATGTAGATGAGGAATTCCCGTTTCTCACCTCTGTCGGGATGGGTGAGCTCGATATCGCTAGAGAAATTCATAGGGATGTTGGTTCCCAGATAGCGGTCATGACTGAAATCGAGCAGCTTGATGTCGAAGGGGTGGTAGTAGCGTTTGCGTCTGATCTCCATAGAGTACTCTTTGCCCTGGAAATCGAATGTCTGTTGAGGGAAGCCGAGGCTTGCTAGCCAGGTTCCTGCGACCTCCGCGTTGGTGTTGTCGAATACAGTGAGGATCGCAGTGCTTCGATTGACATCGTCCATTTTGCCGGTTTTGGGAATGGGGATGGCATAAGTGTTGAGCCCTATCCCCTTATTGACAATAAGGGCATCGCTCGGGGCAGTGTCATCCCGACGGCGTATCTCGGCGTTGGCCATATAGCGATTGACGCTCACCGTAAAGGGAAGCTCTTCGTGACGGGCGTCTTGCTTGTTCTCCAGCAGTGCGTGAGAAAAGGCATAAACGCGATCGGTCTCCTGGGACCGGCTGTGGTCGATGATAGCCAACTCCACTATTTGCCGATCCTCAGAATAGTTTGAGCTTCTGCCTTCATCGATTATCATGGCACTGTCGACTTGCATCATGCTGCTGATGAGTTCGCCAATGAGCAGGGTGATGACGCCGAAGTGGACCAGCAGCACTCCAGCCTTTTTCCAGGAATAGCGAAAGCGGACGAAGAGAGCGGTGACGAGGTTAGCTAATAGAAGAAAGCCGATTGTGTATCCACCTGGAAAGTATGGGATAGAAACTCCGATGCCGGGGATTTCCCAGAAAAGGAAAAAGCTATAGAAGTAGAGCTCGGTGGCTCCGTGAATGCCCAATTGTACCTGGGCGATGGTGCCAATGAAAACTAGGACGATACCCAGAGCCATGCAACTGATGGCTAGCTCGAACGATGAAAAGAATCTAATGAAAGGTTTCATGTGCGGTGGAAACTCAGGGGGATTCTGGTTCGAACCGAGTCGATCGAAGCAATTGCAGAAACTTATTTAGCTGCGTCTCTACTAGGAATATTTCCCCCCTAAGTTTAAAGAAAAAGCTTTGGCCGTCGTGTTCCATCACGGCAGCTAGAATTCGCTCCTCAACCTTCTCTTTTTCTTCTTCGGTGCGTGGAGCCAAATCGAAGAAACTGAATTGCAAGTCTTCCGCGACCGGTTTTGCGTTGGCGTCTACTTGCGATTCGGACCATTTAGGGAGTCCGATTTGCTGCCGCCATCGGTTCACGTTGGCGAAGACCCCACCGGCATCGCCGGGAAAACGGGTGATTGAAAAATCTCCGGGATCGAAGCCTTCAAGTTCGATCTGAAAGCTGGCAATGCGAAACGAGGATCCGCTGGATTCTGTCCATCCTTCGGGTGTATCGAAAGCGAGGACAAGGGGTTGAGATTCGGAGGACTCGGCTTTCTGGGAGTTGGTTGCGTTGGCATCAGTAAACTTTAGTGAATCGATAAAACTGTCAAAAAGGGGTTTCTGGACGGCTACGATTGATTGGGGTCCCGACATTTTGAAGAACCAGCTCTCGCCCCGGTAAATGAAAATGACGGCTACTATTCTAGCTGCCTGCGGGTCTTCGTCTTCGGGCAGAATGTCTACGATCTGGCCGCGGTGACCATCGATTGTCAGGTCGCTCAGAACGGCGGCGAGCTCACCTTGACTTATTGGACTGAGACCAGCTTGGCCGCGCCACCGATTGACGTTCGCTAAAGTGCCACCGACATCTCCAGGGAATGAAGAAACAGTAATTTCCACTTTCCCTCCAGATTCATCTTCGAAAACGTAGTTCCCTTTTCTGAACGCGGTTGGGGCACGTTCAGTCCACTGCTCTGGCTTGGTCCAGTGGATCC
>DKNL01000137.1 GCA_002474325.1 Opitutales bacterium UBA7389 | reverse complement strand
GGCAGCATATTTGCATTGGCTGTCTATCCGGAAGGGAGTCGATTTCGAATCGAGAGTTTTGAGTATCCTGGCTGACCGCCCGTGGGCCGTGTGCCCTGATTCCACAGATTCGCAGAAGATCGCTTCGGCAGGGTCCGAAATCCGATCGCAAGCAATTGGGGCCTTCTTTTCGAGGTCGTCTAATGGGGATTGGAAGGCTCCTTGGCTTTTAGCGGCGAAAAGCAAGCATCCACATTCGCTGTCCGGGTCGAAAGGATCGATTGGCCAATTAGGGCAGCCGAGGACGCCGACAACGACTTCGCCATTCTCGATGAGACCCAAAGCGATGGCATATTGATCGCCCCGCAAAAATCCTTTGGTTCCGTCGATCGGATCCAAAGTCCAAAAGCGGCCGGAACTCCCTCCCGGATGCGAGCCGCGTTCGATAGCGGAAATAATTGAGGGTTGATCCAAACTAGGTTCTACCTGGCGCACGCGTCTAACGATTTCCTCGAGCAATTTGGCATGCTCATGTTTCAGTAGCTCTGAGGCATCTTCTTCTCCCGTGGCGGGATCGTTTGGAAAGGCCTTGGCCAGAGAATTTAAGACCAATGCCTGGGCCCCAAAGTCCGCAATAGTCACCGGAGATTGGTCTGCCTTGTCCAAGGACCCAATTGATTGGAGATCGGCCTGTGCTTCGCTGCAGAGAGAAGCGGCTTTAGCAACAGCTTTCTTAGCGGCGTTGAGTTCCTCTGAATAGATCGTTTTCATGACTATTTCTTATTCGTATTTTTCCATCTGCTCAATCGTTTGGTTCTTGATACGAACAAGAAAGGCTTAACATTTGAATTTCGCTAATGTAAAGGTATTCGCGTGTTTAAGACGATAGCTCCTTGTTTGTTTTCTTTTGATATCGAATGGGTTCCGGACCCGTTGTCTGCCGAAATATTGTATGGCGCCCCTCGAGAAGGGCCCGCAGCAGCAGAGGAGTCCATGAAGCGCCTATGGCAAGAGGCGGGAGCGACAGAGAAACAGCCTCAACCCTATCTGAAAACCGTTTTGTGCCGTATTGTATCCATTTCGGGAATATTTAGAGAGGCCTCTGGCGGTGTGGTCAGTTTGAAGCTCGTAACTTTGCCGGTGAATGTAAACGACAAGGAAAAGATTAAGGAACGGTCCATTCTTCAGACGCTGCTCAAAGCGATAGGATCGCGAAAACCGCAGTTGGTCGGCTATAATTCCCACAACGCCGATGTCCCAATTATCGTGCAGCGATCCATTGTGAATGGCCTCTTCGGTGAGGGTATGGGGGAGCGTCCCGATAAACCTTGGGAGGGAATTGATTATTTTTCTCAAAATAGCGATTTCAATGTCGATTTAGCTCCAATCCTTGGACGGTATTCCCAAACCCCTAAGCTGAATGAAATAGCTTGCTTATGCGGAATTCCTGGAAAAGTGGATACGGATGGAGGTGACGTTTCCGGTCTCTGGTTGCGAGGCGACTTGCAATCGATTGTCAACTACAATGAGTTTGACGCTGTAACGACTCATCTTCTTTGGGCAAGGGTTGCCCATTTTGGTGGATTACTAGGCGATGTAGCATACGAACGAGAGCAAACTTTGGTTCGGGAATTAATCGACAGCGAGATTGCCAAGGGCAAGAGCCATTTTGAACACTACTTAGATGAGTGGGATCGACTGCAGTCGATCACTTCAACGCGCTGAGCGTATCCGATTGGTCGGGAAAGCAATTGGAAAGCGTGCAACAAGAGATAACTGTACATCTGTGTATCGCTGTTCCGGTAAATGTGTGGACGCCTGGGCTGCACGAATTTCGCTCGGATTTCTTGGATGAATCAATGCTTAGGATACCTCCTCATATTACGATATGCGAAGTCCAATTAAAAGGGCGGGAAATGGAGACTAGTTGGATGTCGCGAATAGATGAGCTAAATGGTATTGGAAGAGAGGTGCCTGCTTTCTCTTACCGTTTAAGCGAGCTTTTCTGGGATGAAACCAAACGAGTCTTATTTGTTTGTCCCCAGGATGATGGCGATCGATTCAATTGGCTCAAACGGACTGCTCAGTCCATTTTGGGCGTCGCCAGCGATTTGCGAAATTCGCGTTTTCCTCGATTAGCATTGGCTTCGAAAACGGGAATGGGACGGTTAATATTGGAAGAGAGATTCAAGGAGCTTAATGGTGAGGATCTATCTCTTTCTTATCGAGCTACGGAGGTTGAAGTATATCGGAAAATAAGAAAAGATTGGTATTTGAATACAACGATTCCGTTGAAGCAATCGGACGAAAACTAGACTCGGGCGGCCCGTTTTCTCAAGGTTGCGTTCAAAATGCGTTTACGCAGCCGTAAGTGCGATGGTGTGGCCTCCACGAATTCATCGGGTGCTATATACTCAATGGCCCTTTCGAGCGAAAACTCGATAGGCGGCGAAAGTTGAATACCTTTTCCTTCCCCTTGACTTCTGAAGTTCGTAAGCTGCTTGGCTTTAGTTGGGTTTACGGGAATGTCGCTTGCTCGAGGATTTTCACCCACGATCATGCCCTCGTAGACTTCGGTGCCAGCCCCTATGAACAGTTTCCCTCTGTCTTCTAGGGCATTGAGGGAATAGGCGGTTGTTTTGCCGGCATCCATGGAAACGAGAGTACCGGTTAGTCGAGTGCTGATCTCGCCGGCCTTGGGGCGATATTCTTTGAATAGGTGAGACATGATCCCGTGGCCACTGCTGGCGTTTACGAGGTCGATTTCCAATCCGATCAATCCTCTGGTAGGAATCTCGGCCTCTAGAAACACAGTACCATTCCGAGGATCCATGTTCGTCACCTTGCCCTTGCGATTGGAAAGATTCTCGATGATGCCGCCTGTGCAATCATCCGGGAATTCGAGCCAAAGGGTTTCGAAGGGCTCCATTTCGACACCGTCTACGGTTTTCTCAATAACGGTGGGTCTGGAAACGAGAACTTCGAAACCTTCGCGCCGCATCGTTTCCACGAGAACGGCTATCTGCATAGCTCCGCGAGCGGCGACATTGAATACGCCGCTCGATTCGGAATCCTCTACTTGAATCGAGATGTTCGTCTTCATTTCCCGAAGCAGTCGTTCGCGTATTTGGCGAGAGGTTACCAACTTGCCATCACGACCAGCGAGAGGACCATCGTTTACCGCGAACTGCATCTGGATTGTTGGGGGATCAATCTGAACGAATGGTAGAGGTATCTGATCTTCGGTCTCGCAAAGAGTCTCTCCAATATTCACTTCATCGAATCCGGCAATTCCGACAATGTTCCCTGCTTCCCCTTTTTCAGATTCATTGGATGAGAGACCTGTGTATTCAAAAACTTTAGTGATTTTGACTCGTTCTCTTTTCTCATAGCGATTGATTCGGAAGATGCGTCCACCAGTTTCCACGGAGCCGCTTAGGATCTTTCCAATCGCGACTCGGCCAACGTAGTCATCCCAATCAATATTGCTTACCAGCATCTTGAAGTCTCCTTCCACATCGGCTTCGGGAGGGTCAATGGCGTTGAGGATCGTCTCGAAAAGAGGCGTCATATCGGTGGGCTCATCCTTGAGATCGCGTAGTATGAAACCGTTCTTGGCAGATCCGTACAGAAACGGGGCTTCGAATTGGTCATCGGTCGCTTCCAGCTCGAGGAATAACTCGAGCACCTGATCGTGGACTCGATCGGGATCGGCGAATTCGCGATCTATTTTGTTCACTATCACGATCGGAGTAAGGTTTTGGGATAGGGCTTTCCTGAGAACGAAACGTGTCTGGGCTTGAGGACCATCTTTGGCGTCCACCAGTAGAAGAACACCGTCAACCATTTTCATCACTCTCTCCACCTCGCCACCGAAATCCGCGTGGCCTGGCGTATCCACAATGTTAATAGTCTTTCCGCGCCAATGGACGGAGGTGTTCTTGGCTTTGATGGTAATGCCCTTTTCTCGCTCAAGATCCATCGAGTCCATAGCCCGCTCTTCGGTCTTCTGATTCTCGTGATAGACTCCGCCTTCTTGCATAAGACGATCTACCAGCGTCGTTTTGCCGTGATCGACGTGGGCAATGATGGCTACATTGCG
>DKNL01000046.1 GCA_002474325.1 Opitutales bacterium UBA7389 | reverse complement strand
CAAGGCAAGGGGATCGGTATAGATCGCTTCGGTATCAGTGCCCCAGGCAATACCGTAATGGAAGAACTTGGTATAACGCCTACATCCGTGGTTTCGGCAGCGGGGGCGTGATTGCCAAACAGATTTGTAGGGTCGCCGTTCACGGTATACCGAACTGGTTACTATGTTCTAACGTACGCGGCGTAGTTCTTCTGGAAGACTGAACCTTAACGATCTAATGAACAGTCGGGTTTTAGAAATCGTTTACGGGTCGTCTGAGTACGAGTGGGAATGTGTACTGCGCGATGAACTGCTACGGGTTCCGCTCGGGTTGAGTCTTTACGACGAGGACTTGGCTGCGGAAGCGGCTTATCACCACTTAGGGATATTTAGTTCTATTTCCTCAGATTGCGTGGCTTGCCTAGTTGCGGTACCTTTTGATGGTGGACTCTTTCAGCTAAAGCAGATGGTGGTTAGGAAAAATTGGCAGAAGAAAGGAATCGGATCTCGTTTGTTGAGCGAAGCTGAAGCCCGATTGGCAAGTTATGGTGCTCGTAGATTCTTTCTTCATGCTCGAGAATCCGCTACAGAGTTCTACAGAAAACACGGCTACGAGCCAGTGGGTGAATCCTTCGTGGAAGTGACGATTCCTCATATAAGGATGGAGAAGCATATAGATGGTAAAAGTTGAAGCGTGTATTAGCGGCGATATTCCTGATCAAGCTATGGAAAACGCCCGAGAGGCCTTTGAAGGGGCGGCTGATACTATTGAGTTGTGCTCGGCTATGGAGGACGATGGCCTCACGCCCCCAGTTGAAAGCATCGCTGCTGCTCGGGCCGCTTTTCCTCGAAACGGATTGATGGTCATGATCCGCCCTCGAGCTGGCGATTTCGTATACTCGGAAAATGAAATCCGGGAGATGGAAGCGAGCATCGCTTCGGCAGTTGTGGAAGGCGCGGATGGCGTGGTATTTGGGGTTATATCCGAAAAGGGTCTTATCGATGAGAAGGGCCTCCAAAGATTGATTCAAAAAAGCCAATCTAAGGGAGTATCGACCACTTTCCATCGAGCCTTCGATTTACTAGAGGATCGATTTGAGGGGCTTGACATGCTGATCGACTATGGCGTCGATCGAATTCTCACGAGTGGGGTTACTTGGGGCCGTTCGGGTGGAGCTTTGGAAGGAAAAGAAACACTCAAGGCCCTTGTTGAGGTAGCTGACGGTAGAATCGAAATTGTAATCGGAGGAAGTGTCAGCCCCAGAAATGCCCAAGAGATCGTCAGCTCATTTGGACAGTTCTCTGGGCCAGTTTCGCTTCATGCCCACTCAGGTGTCCAAGAAAATGGAGCGACCGCGAAATCCAAGGTCCAGGCCCTTGTCCAAGCTGCGAATAGCTAGAGGAGGAGTTCGATATCGAAGGTAGCATAGGCTTCCAGTCGGTTATCGTGATCTCAATGTGCTGGTAGGAAGCCTTTGCTGTTGTTCATCGTTCCCGGTGAGCTCATTCGGGGCAACTTTAGCTCGCTCCCGTAGCCGCTGGATCGAGCACCACTTTTCTGGACTTGCGTTTAGGTTTAACGCGACGCTCCGTGGTGATTCTCGCTTGGTTGTGCCTTTAAGCCGCCAGTCTTCGCGAATCTCAAAGTTCGCGGATCTTTATGCTGCGATAGCTGACGAGATCTTTGTGATCTTGGAGAAGGATGTGCCCTTCTTCAGACAAGCCGAAATTCTCGATTTCCGCGTATTTGCTACGGGCGATCAAGACTTCGTAGATATTTGTGCCCCGTTCGTATTCGACGACTTTGAATCCATTTAGCCAATGCTCGATCGTGCCATTGAGGTGAGAAACGATGCGACCATGATTCCACTTTCCGATATAGAGAGGCACATTCCTAGTATTCACTTTCCGGTAAGATGGAATCAGATCGTACAGAGATGCGGTAGTTCGGTTACCGACAGCGCCTTTTACTCCGTCTGGATGGACTTTGTCATCAAGCACTTGGTATTCAAGTCCCAAGTACTGGGACTTGCTCGCCCCGGGTTCGGCGTGATCGACGACGAAGTATTTAACTCCACTATTGGCTCCTTTCGCGAGGTTAAAGTCGAAGTCCAGTTCGAAAGCTCCATAAGTTTTCTTAGTGACAATTTGGCCGCCTTTGCCGCCTGGCTGAATCGTCAGGGACCCGTTTTTCACGATCCATCCATTTTTATTAAACGGATCGACATTCGACGTCCCTTTCCAGGCCGCGGTATTTTTGCCGTCGAAAAGGAATTCCCATCCCCTGTTTTTTTCCGGTTTACTCAGCGTATTTGGAGCGACGTTTCGAATGTAGATATCTTCGGAACGGGAAAGTTCAGGCGATTTTGTATTGATTCTTAAATTACGCCAACGCACTTGATAGTTGGCGTGGGAGGCATCCCTGATGCTGTGTACTTGTAAGCCTATGAAACCAGTAATAGCCCGATCGTCGACAAGATGGGATACTTGCCGGCCATTTAGAAAGGTTTGGACTTCGTTGCCTACACATTCGATGCGGCCTCTATTCCATTGCTCATTCTTGAATAGAGAGCGGGCAGTTGAATTGTATTCCACTGGATAAAGCCAGCCTCGGTTAGCTTCGTCGAAGATACCAGCTGTCCAGGCCCGGGAAGAGGTATCGAGTTCGTATTGATATCCATGTACGCGGCCATCGCGGTATTCTGGCTTGCTCATGCTGCGGAACTGCACCCCGGAATTGAGTCCATCCTGCACCCAGAATTCGAATTCCAGTACGAAGTCAGTATAGTTCTTCTCCGTCGTCAGAAACGAATTCGGTGTATCGGCGACGCTACGGCCGACAATTTCGCCTTTTTCGATAGAGTATTCAGCCTTTCCACCAAGCTGTTTCCATCCGTCGAAAGACTTGCCGTCAAAGAGTGGTTTCCAGTCGTCGGCGGCGGCGATAGAGAAAGTGAAAATGGAAAGTGCAATTGAAAGAAAATAGCGACTCAGGGGTGTAGTCATAATAGCGAACAGTGATGCTGATCAATCGCTGGTACAAGCTCAATAGGCTGGTTCATTAACCATTGGTCATTTAGCGGAACGCATCGAAGTCGAGATTAATTCGTATTTTAAGGTTAAACGTGCTTCACATCGTGCAATACTTTTGTCAAAGATTTCAAACGCCAGCCATCATCCTGAGATAAAGTTTTGTAATGGTCCCTCCTCAAATCCCCTTAATATCGTGCTGCTCAGTCGGCGGTCAAAGAGA
>DKNL01000076.1 GCA_002474325.1 Opitutales bacterium UBA7389 | reverse complement strand
TTAGCCTAGAGCTGGATAAGCGCTGGTCTAGAGTTCCCAAGCCGAAGACGCAGATGGCCGAGCCGCAAGATCGCAGCCTCGTTGAAGACATTCCAATCATGTATGATTTGATCGCCCTCTCCCTGCAGACGGATTCCACTCGCGTGGCCTCCTTCGAGATGGCGGGAACGGGTTTCGATACTCGATTTTTCGGTCTGAGCCAAGGTTACCATGCCTTGTCGCATCATGGCCAGAAGCCCGACAGAATCAAGGGGCTGACTACGATAGAGCATTACCAGATGGAACAGCTCTCCCGTTTTCTGGATAAATTGAAGTCGCTAAAGGAACCGGATTCGAATGGAAACCTGCTCGATAGCACCATGGTGCTCTTCGGAAGTGGTATGGGGAACGGGAATGCTCACGTGAACATCGACTTGCCCATCATTCTCGCTGGCGCCGGCTTTAAAACCGGCGAACATAAGGCTTATCCTTCGTCCCTGGGGAAACGAGTCCCGCTTTGCAACCTCTACCTTTCGATGTTGCAGAGGTTTGGGGTCGAAACCGATTTCTTTGGAACAAGTACCAGCACGCTTACCGGATTGGAATTGGCATGAGCTTAAAAGGCCCTTTCTCGAAGCCATTGGTGGCCGGGTGGCTCGGTCTGTTTGTGGCCTTTCAAGTTTGCATGGGTGCGGACGAAGATTTCGAGACAACGGCTTTCGGTTCGAAAGTGAAGCCCTTCCTTGAGAAGTATTGCATTAGTTGTCACAATGAGGAAAAACAGAAGGGCGATCGGCGTTTTGACGAATTGGTGTATCCGATACTTGATGACGACGCTCTTGTAGATTTTCAGGATATTCTTGATCTCTTGAACTTGGGGGACATGCCTCCAGAGGACGAACCTCAGCCGGGAGACGTGGAGAGCCAAGAAGTGATCGACTGGATGACGAGGGCGGTTGCTCATGCCTACGACAGTCGGATAATCACAGGAGGGGAAACCGTTCTCCGGCGTCTCAACCATCGTGAGTATTTCTATACTATAGGCGATCTCTTTCAGATGGACATGAGCATGTTCGATCCCACGCAAACTTTCCCTGGCGAACGAGTTGTCGAGCATCTGGACAATGTAGGTGATGCACTGGTTACTTCAGGGTATTTGTTGGACGGATACTTGAAAGCCGCGGACCAGATTGTGGAAAAGGCCCTTCCTTGGGAGGGAAAGCCTTCGCCGCAATCCTGGAAATTCAACGGGGATTTTCTGCAGCAGCCCGAACTGAATGAGCGGCACATGAGAGCCCACGGGCAGCGTTATCTCAATATTTACGAGGCTCCCAATACGGTGCGCCGCTTCGGCGCCTACGCGCCGTTGATCGCCTTCGAGGAAGGCGTGCCTGAGGGAGGTGCCTACGAGATTCGCGTTCTGGCTGAAGCCGTGAATCGGCACCACTCATTTCAGGATAAAGCGATCACCAACGATCCGAACGAGCCGATGCAGCTTCGCGTGATTCCCGGGCATCGCCGTTTTGGCTTCCTCCACATGCCCCAGCCCTTCGAGCCGGAGCTCGGATTCTTCGATCTTTCCGACGATGGACCACAGTGGTACACGACGCGCAGCTGGTTGGATAGGGGATTCGCGCCTCGCTTCAACTACGTTAACGGAACAATGAATATCCGACCCAGTTTCCGGGCTGTATCTAAGATTGTGATCGAGAACCCGGATCCTTCGGTCCCCAAACCCGACTTGGAAGAGGACTTCATGGTCGTTGCTATCAAGCATGGCGGGGTGCCGCATATTCGTATTCATGAAGTACAGATCGAGGGGCCCTTCTACGATGAATGGCCCACAGCGAGCTGGAAGGCGATTATCGGCGATGAGACGTTCGATCCGAGACGAACGCGAAAGATTATTCAGAAGTTCGCTACGAGAGCGTATCGTCGACCAGCGACGCGTTCCGAGGTGAACAGCTTGATGGAAGTTGTTTCCGGCCGGATTAAGAAGGGGCATTCTCCTTTCGAAGCGATGAAGGACGGACTCAAGGCGGCCCTCTGCTCGCCGTCATTTCTCTATTTGGAAGAGGAGCCATTGAAGGCAGATCCGTCTTGCTTGACCGACTATGCCTTGGGATCTCGCCTGTCGTACTTCTTGTGGGGCACCTTGCCGGATGAAACCCTTTTAGGTTTGGCCAAGCAAAATCGCTTGAATCGTTCCGATGTGTTGTTGGAACAAGTCGAGCGCATGCTGGCCGACGAGCGATCGGATCGCTTCGTCAGTGGCTTTTTGGATAGCTGGTTGACGCTGCGCGACTTGGGGGACGCTCCACCGGATCGCAACAAATTCGAAGCCTACTACGAGGGAGATCTGGAAAACGCAATGCGGAAGGAAACAGAGCTCTATACCCGACACGCCATCGACGAGAACGAGAAACTTTCCCACTTCCTGGATTCAAACTATACCTTTGTGAACGGCCCTTTGGCCGAGCTTTACGGGCTAGAGAAAGTGAAAGGTTTGGGTTTTCAGAAAGTAGCTCTCAATGACCCGAGGAGAGGCGGGCTTCTGGGGCACGCTAGCGTGCTAACGGTTACTGCGAACGGAATCGACACCTCGCCCGTTTATCGCGGTATTTGGCTATTGGAGAATCTCTTAGGAACGCCTCCTCCTCCTCCACCGCCAGATGTAGAACCGTTGGACCCGGACACACGGGGCACGAAGACGATTCGAGAACAGTTGGAGAAGCACCGGACTGTCGAGTCATGTAGAGAGTGTCACCGGAAAATCGATCCACTCGGATTCGCTTTGGAGAACTTCGATCCAATTGGTGGCTGGCGCTCCAATTACGACGACCGCGCGCCTATCGACGCTTCCGGGAAATTGACAGATGGGAGCGGGTTCGAGGACGTCGTCGATTTCAAAAAAATTCTCCTTGAGAAACAGTCCCTGTTCAATCGGGCGATTACAGAAAAGATGCTGGCCTATGCATTGGGACGCCGTATCGAAATCATGGATCGCCCAGTGATTGATGCTATCCTGGCTGATCTTGAAGAGCAGGGTGGAGGATTTCGAGACCTGATAACACTGGTGGCTACCAGCGAAAGTTTCTCAAGACCGTAAGGAAAAGAGCAGAACAGGCATCCTGCCTGGTTGTAGAGTTTAAGATCACAGGTCAGTCGACGCTCGCGAGCTTTGCCCGGTAAAACTGGAAGCCTATGCTGCTTTGTGGCCACTCAGAGATCGTTCGCCACCATCTCGATCAAGTGCGATCATTTAAGAATTACGACTTGGCGAATTTTGTTGCTCCCTATCGAAGTGATCTTGAATCGGTTGACTTCTTCGTGATGGACAGCCCGAAACTAGTACAAGGCATCGCCAAAGCTAACGAATTAAGGCCAAACCGGCGGCTCACAGAACCCGAGATTCGCGACCTAATTGCCTTCCTCCAAGACGAAACCGCTCTTAGCTACGCCAAGATAGGTTTTGGGATTGATTCTAGATTGCCTGTGTCCTGGGGCGGGTGATTTGGCTGATGGCGGCCATTATATTGTTGGCGATCAACTGATAGCGCTCTTTGCCAGCGTCTTTACCGGGATCGTAGTCTTTCGGTTTTAAGGGCTTTCCGTATACGACGTGCACAGATACGGAGAAATTTGGAAGTTTGGAGTTTCTCGAAAGCGCTTTGTTGGCGTTGAAAATCCGGCAAGGGATGACCATGGCTTGAGATTTGGCAGCGATTAGACCTATGCCTGGTTTCGCGGGCTGGAGATTTTCGTCGGGACTACGCGTCCCTTCAGGAAAGAGGGAAAGTGCTGCTCCCGCTTTCAAAGCGCGGAGGGTGTTTTTCATAGCCTGAATATCTGATTCCCCATCCCGGTCTATAGGAATCGCTCCGACAGCATCGAGCCACCAGGAAGCGAATCCTGGTTTCCAAAGAGTTTTACGGGCGAAATAGACGACCACGCGTCGAAGATTGCAGCCGAGGATCGGCGGGTCGAAGTGGCTGGCGTGGTTTGAAGCCATTATTAAAGCCCCTGAGTTCGGAATGTTCTCTAAGCCTTTTATGTTACCGACAAGGAGGATTCGGTAAGCGCCGCGAATCAGCCAATAGAATAGCCAATAGACTCGAGGATTGAATTTCATTTAGAAAGGGCTTCTTTGACAAGGTTCGATACCTTGTCAATGACCTCGTTTAAATCTAGTTTTGACGTATCCAGAAAGGTTGCCCCGATTGGGCATTGTAGCGGAGCCGTTTTCCGAGTCGAATCAATTTTATCCCTTTTTTGGATACTATCCTGAATACCTTCCTTGGCACGGCGTTCAGCTCGTTTTTCTGGATCCGCATGCAGAAAAAGCCGAAGATCAGCATCTGGGAATATGACAGATCCAATGTCTCGCCCTTCCATGACCAGTCCGTTGAATCCGTTCTCCCGCGCGATATCAGCCTGTGAGCGCTGGTAGTCGAGCAAGTAGGATCGCAGCTCGGGGAGAGCTGCGAAATGAGAAACCTGATCGTTTACTATCTGGCTGCGGATCGCGTCGTCAGGCAGCCAATCGTTAATAGTGATGGTCGCTTGGTTGCCATGGATTTCAGTGCCGAGTTTCAAAGCGTTTAGGCCTGACTCAAGGCCGGAGCCTCTTTCTGGTGCTACTCCTGCCTCGATAAGCTTGAGCGTGGTCGTTCGATAGAATGAACCGGTATCCACATGCATAAGACCGAAGCGTTTGCTTAGTCCTCGAGATGTAGATGATTTTCCCGCAGCGGCGCCGCCATCAATGGCGATGATGATAAAATTGTTTTGGGTCACGATTTAGGAGGGAAGCCAGTGACCGTTTGGTGCGAAGAAGGGCGTGTCAATGCTATGATTCTAAACTTTGCTGACGAGCCGATTCGAGTACTTCGAAAAAGTCGGGAAAGGTTTTTCGACAACAGAGAGGATCTTTGATCTTCATCCAGGATTGTCCTGACTTTAAGGCGTCATGAGAGCCGAGGATGGCGAAACTCATGGCGATACGATGATCTTCATAGGTTTCAATAGTCGCTGTTTGAAGCGGTCTCGGTTCCACGGTCAAAGTGGATTCAGTATCTTGGGTAGATTGGCCTATTTGGGATAGTCCGTCCGCCATGGCCGTAATCCGGTCGCATTCCTGATGGCGAGTATGCCCGATACCTTCTATACTTGTTGGACCGTTTGCTAAAGGAGCCAAGGCTGCTCCCGTCATGAAGGTGTCGCTAAAGGCATAGTAATCGGAACCGAGTGGAGAGAATTGAAGGGGTGAAACGTTTTCTGGAAGCGATACGGTTAGGCTGTTGGAACCCCAATGCAGATGGGCTCCCGAACTTGCGGCCAAATCGGCGAAAGCGATGTCTCCTTGAAGCGGATTTTTGGATACGCCTTCTATAGCTATGGAACCGCCAACAGCAAAGGGCAAAGCTATGAAATAGCTGGCAGCGGAGGCGTCGCCTTCGACTGAGTAAACGTCTGTGGGGGCGTGATAAGCTTGTGGCGACATTCTGTATCTATCCGAGTGCGTTTCTAGATTGCCAGTAGGTACACCAAATTGCTCCATCATTGCTAAGGACATATCAATATAACCTCGTCGGATGGAAGGGTTGCTCAAACGGACCTCGAGTGGTTCTTTGGCCATCGGAGCGGCCATTAGGAGAGCGGAAACAAATTGGCTGCTTTCTGTAGCATCGACTTCGGCGAGACCTCCAGCTAGGCCAGTTGGTCGAATGCGTATAGGGAAATAGCCGTTCGTCGTATCGATTTGACAGCCGAGGGAGGCGAGAGTGTCGGCGAGTTTCTGTATCGGACGCTTTCTCATGGCCCCGTCGCCATCCAAGATGAAGTCACCATCTGGGCAGGCTGCCAGCATGGCGGTCAAAAATCGGGCGGAGGTTCCAGAATTCCCGACATTGATCGCCGCTTTGCGGTTGGGAATATTCCCGCCAGCCCCTTGAACTTCAATGCGTTTGGAGCTAGGCTCGCTGATGGATGCTATCCCTAGCTTATTCAATGCGTTGACCATGACCTCTGTATCACGGCTAAAGAGGCAGTTCTCCAGTCGCGTATTTCCCTGGGCCAGGGCTGCCAGCATGAGAGCCCGGTTGGTGATACTCTTGGAACCTGGAATGGATACCGTAGCCTGCGAGGGAACCGTGAATGCTGGAACTGGGTAAGGGTCTAGCATGATATTCTTATGGGTGCTCGGCATCCAGCTTATCCCGAAAAGCTTTTCCGTCTGCCAGCGTTTGGAGGACGGCAAAGTCTTCCTCATTGGCGATGTTTGCCTTGAAACGTTGAAGTTCGTCCTCGAATGCATCTATTACCCTAATGATTTCTGGACGGTTTTGGATGATGATGTCGCGCCACATTTGCGGATCTCCCGAAGCGATGCGAGTTGTATCCTTAAGCCCATTACCACAAAATTGGCCTGAATCTGGAATGGCCGTAGATAGGTAGCTTGCCAGGGCTGACGCTAGCAGGTGGGGAAGATGGCTAACGTTGGCTACAATGGCGTCGTGCTTTTCCGGCCTTTCCTGGAGCACATGGCACCCAAGATCTTGCCAAAAGGATTTTACTGTATATCTGGCATCAGGCTCGGAATCTTCCAATGGCGTAATAAAGCAGGTACGGTCTTCGAAAAGATCGGCCGAGGCATTATCCATGCCGGTCTTTTCCGATCCGGCCATGGGGTGGGAACCGATAAATCTTGCCCGCCCTTTAAGGGCCTTGGAGCAATGACGGCTTAGCTTGGTTTTGACGCTACCGACGTCGGTGACAATTGGATTGGAATCGAGGCCGGGAGCGATTCGTTGAGCTAGTTCGATTATACGTTCAACTGGCGCACAAAGAGTGATGAGTGAGCTTCCTGAACAGGCATCTTCAATCGCTTCCGGTGACTCGTCGCACCACTGCTCTGACGCTAGCGATTCTCGCGTCTCCTCTCGGCGGGCCCATACGCTGATATGGTGAGCCAGGAAACGTTCTTTGGCAGCCATCCCGATAGATGCTCCAAGTAAACCGGGAGCGATAATTGTCAATTTTTCAAGCACGCGAGGATAATTGAAACGCATGTTGGACTAAGGTCGAGCAAGCGTTTTGGTTTTTGGGTTCTTGCCATATGGTCAGGAATATTCTGCAACAAGGCGACGCAACGCTGCTACCCGAAAATGGATAATTCCCCGGAAGAGATAGAAAAAGCCCGTAAGGATAAACAAATGATCTACGTCTTGATGGCAATCTTCATCATTGTACCGATAGTCATATACGTCCTGCAGTCCGCGAACTAGTGGAATTGCCCTTTGGCGAATCGATGAATCAGCCAATTATTGTTATACGTGTCCTCATTGTCTTTTTCTGTGCATTAGGAGACTACATCGTCTCTATGTTTTTCCGAACATGGTATCGTCAGAAATCGTAACTGCTGTGGTAGTGGTCAACCAACCTGCCGATATTTTGGGATCTGCGGTACTGGCCGAATTAGAAAGCATCAATCCCGCCAGTGGCGGACGGATGGTGTTCGGGAAATTGCTGGGGAAGATAGATAGGCAGTGCTCACTCGAGAAAGAACTATGGGAGGTC
>DKNL01000245.1 GCA_002474325.1 Opitutales bacterium UBA7389 | reverse complement strand
AAAACAATTTCTGATCCGTCACATTCTCTTGCCGGAGAGATTGGTACGCTCGAACCATTCGCTGTGTTTGTGGCTTAGCTCTTTGACTTTCTCGGGCATGCTGTCAGCGAGATTCTCGAGCTCGGTGGGATCATTGGCAAGATTGTAGAGTTCCCAATGAATTCTACTTTTGGATACAAGTTTCCAATCTCCGAAACGTACGGCTTTGCCCTTATTGTGGGCCCAAAAAAGAGCCCTATTTTTTGGAAGAGACTTCTGTTCGCCTGTCAATATGGGAAGGAATGATCTCCCTTCCAAAGGTAAAGGCTCTTGTATAATTGCTGATACACCTACCGCTTCCAACAAAGTAGGCATCAGATCGATAACATGACAAACCTCCCGGTTGAGGCCACCAGTATGACTCGGGTCCAATCCGTCGGGCCAGGAGATGATTAAAGGTGAGCGGGTGCCCCCTTCGTGGTCGTGTTGCTTGAATAGCCGGAAGGGAGTATTGGAAGCGTTGGCCCAACCATAGCCATACGATTGCCAACTGCTTTGGGGACCAGGCATGACGTGCGGGATATTCCCAGGCATGATGGGCCGCCGGTTCCCATCGGTCGTAAAAGGACGAGTCCAAGAACCCGTCCGTTCAGGTGGGTATTCGACATGACAGCCCCCGTTGTCATGTTGGTAGATGACGATAGTGTTGTCGAGCTCCCCCATGTTTTCGAGTCGATCGATGATGCGACCGATATTGCGGTCCATACTTGTTACTTGAGCCGCGTAGACCTCCATGCGGCGTTCTTGCCAGTCTCGGTAGGGTTCGTCGTTCCATGCAGGAACATCGGGATGTCGCGGAGATAGTTTGAAAGACGTATCGATGATTCCCAACTCGAGCATGCGCTGGTAGCGGCTTTGTCTTAGATTGTCCCAGCCCATGGAGTAGCGGCCCTCATGTTGCTTAATGTCATCGGGTCTAGCATGAAGCGGCCAGTGAGCAGCGTTGTAGGCAACGTAAAGGAAGAAAGGCTTCTTCTCTGGCAGGCGCTTGTGCTCTTCCAAGAATCTAAGTGAGTAGTCCGTAATCGAATCTGTGTAATAGAATTCTGGATTCCCTCGCCACTCGAACTCGCGATCCTCCCCGTTCAAATTGAGATCTACTGGAGCGAAAAAGTCTGAAGTTCCCCAGTAGGTACTATAAGAGCTATCGAATCCTCTATTATGAGGCGCGCTGGGCCCGTTCGGCTGAGTCGGGTCCGACAAGTGCCATTTGCCAGCCATATAGGTGCCGTAGCCCGCCGATTTTAGCGCTTCTGGCAGTAATGTTGTTTCCGGATTAAGTCCCCCTGTTGCTGACCCATTAGCCAAAGAGGAATTCGGATACAATCCGGTCATGATACTGGCACGAGTTGGCCAGCACATGTTATGCACGTAGTAGTTGGTCAGGCGGAGGCCTTTTTCCGCGAGGGAATCCAATGCCGGGGTTTCGATTTCTCCTCCAAAGCTGCCGATGTCTGAATAGCCCATGTCGTCGGAGACGATTAGGAGGATGTTCGGACGATTCTGACTGTATCCGGTGATAGCGGACAGCAAGAATAACAGGGGCAATAGCGATTTGCTCATTGGTTGATGATAATTCACCTGCCCGCTTTTCTGTCAATGGAGAGTTGGAATTGGTAGCGGCCGGGCTTTTCGCGATTGCGCGTAGGCATCTACCCCAGTGGTCCGCGTTGTAGAAAGCTCGCTTGCAAGCGAAAACGAGGATCAATTCCAATGAGAAGCTCGCTTGCAAGCAAGCTTCCTACACCTATTAATGAGCCTTGTGAGTTAATTCTTCGGTAGCTGCTCCAAGGGCTAAGGATGTTGCCACTATGGCTCCGATGATTACCCGCGGAAATTGACTCTCGATATTGATCATTGTTGGTAAAGTGGAAATCACAGCTTGGCAAAGGTTCCCATCGTTCTCCGTGAGGAAAGAGATCGAGCGAGTCTCATCCGTAACGAATCTCCTTTGACATAGGCGTGTATTTCGTTTGGGAACAAGCATGTGGAACGAAGCAGTAAAATGTCGAGCTCGTCGCTACACGGAACCTATCAGATTAGAGACAATGAAACTATACAGCTTACTCGCTATCCTCATCCCCTTTAGTTTTTCCGCGGTTCGAGCCACGGATATCGCCCCTAGTTTGGATGAGATGGATACAGCCGTAAAAGGCGAATGGTGGAACAAGAAGCACACCGGCAACAATGCGTGGCTGGAAATGGTGAAAGTTCCGAGGGACCAAGTAGTCGGATTCGCTTTATACACGGTAGATAGAAATACCGTAAAGATGACGGCTCAACTGTATCCGCTATATCCTCACGAAGAACGTGTGGCGCGATTGGAGCTAGAGACCGACGGTCAATGGCAAGAGATAGCCCGAGCCCCCATCTATGAGCAAGGTTGGTCTGCCCACTTCAGAATCGATGGATGGGATGAAAGTAAAAGCGTAGCATATCGCGTTCGCCACGGCGAGAATGCCCAGTTCGAGGGAACCATTCGAGCCAATACTCGTAGTAAGAATGAGGTCGTGGTTGGATCGTTGTCCTGCAATTCAAGGTGGGATCGCGGAGATAGAAACGCCATCATCGCCAATCTCAAAAAACAGGATCCAGACCTGCTATTTTTTGCGGGGGATCAGACCTACGATCATACTGAGCACACGTCAGGCTGGCTGCTTTGGGGGAAGCAATTCAAGGACATCATCAAGGACCGGCCCGTGGTAACCATTCCTGACGACCATGATATTGGGCAGGGTAATCTCTGGGGCGAAGGAGGCGTGCAAGCCAAGATCCGGGCAGGTAACGACGGCGGCTATTTCTATCCGGCGGACTACGTAAGAATGGTTGAACGATGCCAAACGTGGCATCTTCCCGATCCCTACGATGCAACGCCAATCGCTCAAGGGATTGGTGTTTACTACACAAGTTACAATGTAGGAGGCGTCGATTTTGCCATCATAGAAGACAGGAAATTTAAGACCGGTCCTAATGGAGAGATCCCCGATATGGGTCCACGACCTGATCACATCAACGAGCCGACCTACAAGCGCTCCGCCGTGGATGTGCCAGGGCTCAAGCTGCTCGGAGATAGGCAATTGGCATTCCTGCATCAGTTTTCTCAAGACTGGACGGATACCGATATGAAATGCGTTCTCTCCGCCACGAATTTCGCTGGAGCAGTGCACTTGCATGGTAGCTTTGAGAATCGGCTTTTGGCGGATTTGGATAGCAATGGATGGCCTCAGACAGGTCGCAACAAGGCCCTTACGGAGATGCGTCGAGGCATGGCCTTTCACCTGGCGGGAGATCAGCATCTTTCTGTCATGACCAAGCACGGAATCGAGAATTGGCAGGATGGGCCTGTCACCTTTGTCAGCCCTGCGATCGTGAACAGTATCTATGGCCGCTGGTGGTGGCCAGAAGGCGGAGAGGCGGGAGTCAACCCGATCGAAGACAGCCCTCTTCCATGGACGGGCGACTACGAAGATGGTTTGGGTAACAAGATCACTATGATTGCCTACGCTAATCCCGATCCGGAAGCGGACCGACGGGGAGAACGTGACCCGGAAGACGAATGGGCCGACGGCTATGGCTTAGCTCGTTTTTTTAAGGATTCACAGGAAGTCGTATTCGAATGTTGGCCACGTTTCTCGGATGTTAGCAAAGGGGATTCCCAGCAGTTTCCCGGTTGGCCGAGAACCTTCAGAATGGCGGATAACGATGGCCGAGAAGCCGTCGCCTATTTGCCGGAAATTCGGTTTCGCGGAATTTCCAATCCAGTCGTCCAAGTGATCGAAGAATCCTCCGGAGAAATTCTTTACACGACTCGCGTCAAAGGAACGCGTTATCGCCCAAAAGTGTATGCGAAAGGAACTTACAACGTGAGAGTAGGCAAGAATCAGCCTATTCTTAAATCAGTGAGCGGTATCCAATCGGTTGAAAAGAAGAGCAGGGATCGGTTGACGATATCGATCCGCTAGCGAAGTACCAGGAAAGGGGAATTGGGTGAGTTTTAATGGAATGTCCAATAAATTAGAATACCAGTATCCCATAAATGACAAAGTGAATGGATAGCGCTTCAAAATTGGAGAAACTTGCGCTGGAGTCTGGGAGGCTTCTGGAATGGATGCCCAAGGGAGATCA
>DKNL01000201.1:3503-4494 GCA_002474325.1 Opitutales bacterium UBA7389 | reverse complement strand
TTTTCAGCGTCTTGTCGAAAGTCGACAATTGTGTCGCGTAGTCCCCCCACTTCGGAAGCCAAGGGTGGGGTTCCATAACGCTGACTGTACATCTGATTCAGTCCGCAGGGCTCGAAGACTGATGGCATCAAATAATAGTCTGAACCCGCTTCCACTAGATGAGACATGGCTTCATCCAGCACAGTACAGACGGCTATCTTGTCTGGATGCGTCTTCGCCCAGCGCTTTAATGAACGCTCGTACCTTGGATCGCCTATCCCCAGCACGACAAGCCGGCAATCCCGCTTACTAAAGAAGCTCATCTGACTCAGCAAGATGTCGACGCCCTTTTGCTCGGTCAATCGGCATACGATCCCATAAACTGGGTTATCCGTTTCAGCTAAACCCAGTTTCTTCAGAAGATGGAAGCGACAGGTTCGCTTTCCTTCCAGGTTCGATAGCGAATAATTCGCTGGTAATCGATCGTCTGTGCTAGGATCCCAAACATCTGTATCGATTCCATTGGCGATGCCAATCAAGTCGCTCGAACGTTTCTTTAGAGCCCCCTCCATGCCGCATCCAAATTCTGGAGTCAGGATCTCTTTGGCATAACTTGGACTAACGGTAATGATCTTGTCGGAAAAAAAAATGCCCCCTTTAATCAGGCTTATCTGCTCATAGAACTCTATTCCATCCAATTCATTGAACTCGCTAGGCAGATTCGTGTAGCTAAAGGAGCTGTTCGGGAAAAGCCCCTGAAAGGCCAGATTGTGTATTGAGAAAAAAGTCTTTAAAGCCAACGAAGTGTTATACTCTTCTTCAGCGACGCGCAGGAATAGCGGCGCCAGCCCAGTTTGCCAATCGTGGCAGTTGAAGACATCGGCTTTGATTTCAAGCAGTCGCATGCCTTCCACAATAGCCTTGCAATACCAAATAAATCGGCGATCGTTATCGTCATAATCACGATTGGAAGAGCCGTAAGGATTCGAGCGATCAAAAAACTCGTCTCGAC
>DKNL01000201.1:0-3075 GCA_002474325.1 Opitutales bacterium UBA7389 | reverse complement strand
AGCTTCGCCTTGGCGAACTCGGGAGATTCGATAATCTTACGATAGCCTGGCAAAAAAATCGAAACATCATGGCCAAATCGAGACAGGGACTTACACAATGCACCCGTAACATCAGCCAACCCGCCCGTCTTCAGTTGAGGGAACATCTCGGTTGCGGCGTGTATAATTTTCATCGTTACCTTTAAACTAAATGATCTATCCTGGAATCCAATCTAAATCCTAACTGCCTCCATGAAACTTAGGGAACGCATCATAGCTCTCGCTCGATCCGGAGAATACGCCCCTCAAACCAAGAACGAACTGTCCGCTTCTCTTGGCCTAGGCAAAAAGGATCGTCGAAAACTCGATCACGAACTGCGACTCCTCATGAGTCGGAGCGACCTAGTAATTGTCAAAGGAGACCGCTACTGTATCCCCGGAGACGTAGATCTCACAACTGGGGTAATCCGGTTTCGGCAAAATGGATCAGGCTTTGTAATACCCGATGAAACGGTTTCGGGAAACAGTGCCGAACCAATAGAAATCGATGGAACCGATACAGGTGTATCCATGCACGATGATCGCGTAGTGGTCCGCTTATACGATACATTTGAGCAGCCAACGAGGCGGCGGGGTCGTCAAGAACGTTTCCCAGACCGTTCCCGCGGTCGGGTCATACGGATACAAAAGCGGGCGCGCAAAACCATCGTTGGCAATTTGCAAAAGACTCGCCTCTTCTACCATGTCGTACCCGACGACCCTCGGATCGTACAGGATATCTACGTGCCCGACCCGAAAAAGTGCAATGTTTCACCGAAACCGAAAGTTGGTAGCAAGGTAGTCGTCAAACTGCACGAATGGAAACAAAAGCATGTCAACCCCGAGGGAGAGATTATAGAGAACCTCGGCGATACCCATGAGCCTCAGGCTGAACTCCAGTCGATTTTACACAAGTACGACCTGAATCCGGATTTTCCGCAAAGTGCACTAAGCGAAGCGAAAGGAATCCCTCCGACAGTCCAGCCTTCGCAATTGAAGGCTCGTGAAGACCTGAGGGGCCTTTATACGTTCACTATCGATCCAGATGATGCCAAGGATTTCGATGACGCCCTTTCCTTGGAACAATCGAAAAACCAACTTCGTATTGGTATCCACATAGCGGATGTCGCCAGCTATGTGACCCACGGATCCGCTCTCGACAAAGAAGCTCGTGATCGAGGGAATTCCACCTACCTCGTCGGGAAAGTCATTCCCATGCTTCCACACGCCTTATCGAATGGCGTATGTAGCCTAGTGGAAAATGAAGATCGTCTAACAAAGTCTGTCTTCCTGAACTTTTCTCAAGGCGGTAGATTTAAGGGAGCGGAATTCGCAAATACCGTAATCCGCAGCGATAAACGACTGACCTACAAGCAGGCGTACAACCTGCTGTTTAACGAGGACATCAAGGCGGCACGGGAACTCAAGCTACCACCATCTCACCAAACTGGATCCATTGGGCGAGCCCTTGCCGATCTTCCGAAAGACGAGATCCAAATGCTTCAGGCCACCTTGAAGAAGCTCTGGAAAATCGCTTTCAAACTTCGCTCAGATCGGATACGCACGGGAAGCCTCGATCTCGATATGAGCGAAACGAAAATCTTCGTCGACGAGAACGGCTATGCAGACCGGCTAGAGAAAGTGGAAAATGACGAGAGCCATCAGCTTATTGAGGAATTCATGCTCGCCGCAAACGAGGCCGTTGCCAAAGCCATGCGAGGCGCCAGTCTGCCATGCATCTACCGGGCCCACGACGATCCTGATGAAGATCGTCTCAATGAGCTTCGCGACTTCCTGGCCACTTTCGGTGTAACGGTTGCCGACCTAAGCATACGCGCAGAAATGATCAAGCTTACCCAACAACTGAATACGCACCCCCAAAGCCATATACTCAAATCACAACTCCTACGCTCTCTTAAAAAGGCCTGCTATCGATCGACCCCAGATGGACACTACGGATTGAATAAGAAGAACTATTGCCATTTCACATCGCCGATACGGCGTTATTCCGATTTAATCGTCCATCGGGTATTTGAACATTATCTCGAGAAAGTGGAAGGGAGAGAACCACTCCCGGGCAGTTCGACAAGGCGATATACAATCGCTAGAGCCAATACCCTGGCTGAGCACCTAAGCCACACCGAAGTAAACAGCACGGAAGCCGAACGGGAATCGGTCAAAGTCAAGCTACTCGAATTTTTCGAACGGGAAATGGATAAACCGAAGCGAACCCAATTTACCGCAGTGATTACCGAAGTTAGAAACCATGGCATGTTCATCGAACTGATCGAGTCCAACGCTTTTGGTATGGTTCATATTTCCACGCTTAAAGACGATCTGTATCGAGTGACCGACAGCGGGGCAGCGATCTACGGTCGACGAACCAGAAAAACCTATCGGGTTGGGCAGAAAATAAACGTTCTGGTCCATCGAGTGGACCGTTTCAGGCGGCAAGTCGACTTTCGTATATCCGGTTAATCTATTTCTACTCGCAATTATTCACGAGCTATACCTGTTCTTCATCCCATGCAGCATTACAATTACCAAGATACGTTTCGAGCACTTTACGACAAAGCCTATCTACTATACGAGCAGGGAAATCGAAACAAGGAATCCTACTTTGAACCTTCAGAATTGGTGCTCATCTCCCAAAGTGGCTGGCGCGCTCAAGATTTTTTCGACTACGCGGAAGACGCCGTGCTCGACAACGCACCTTCCTATGAAATCGCACAGTCGATCGAACAGGTTCGACGCGAATACTACTTACATATCCAAGAAAGCTCTCCATCGCCGAAACGAATTTCAACCGCAGATCTTCCTGCCAAGAGCGATGTCATCGACGGCATTACTTGGCTACCACGCATCCTACCAAAGGCTCGAGGAAAGCTTCTCGGCGAATTGCCAGACGAAATAATGTATTGTTGTGGCGGAGATAGGAATTTTCTTACAACCCACGATATACATCCGGCTGAATTCCTGCGAGTCATCTGGGCTAACCTTAACGACGACCAAGGAATTGTCGAGTTCGTCAAACAGCGCAGCCCCGAATCAGACCAG
>DKNL01000311.1 GCA_002474325.1 Opitutales bacterium UBA7389 | reverse complement strand
AGGGTGGTACTAGTCTCGAACTTGGTACCGAGAACGATTCGAGGCGGATCGTAGTTGTTGGTTCGGGTGTTGGAAACGTCAGCGAACCAGGTGTCGTAGGTTTGTTTGAGGCGTCGGGCTACTTCGGGCCGCTGTTCGGAGAGATTGTGGGTCTCCCCTGGATCCACCTCCATGTCGTAAAGTTCCAACGGCACGTTTTCAGGCATTTTGTCGTGGCGGAATCCGGTTGGGTGAACGAGCTTCCAGCGTTGCTCGCGAACAGCGATGTGATGTAGGGGAATTGGTTCATTGCCTCTGTGGATTTGTAAAACGAAACTGCGATTAGGCCAATCAACACGCTTGCCCTTTAGTAAAGGGAGAATACTCCGGCCGTCGAAAGGATGGTCTTCGGCGAGATTGGCTCCGGCAGCTTCTAGCAAGGTGGGCATAACATCGATGTGTGCGGCAATGCGATCGTTGCGGGTGCCGGGCTCGATTTCAGAAGGCCAGCGAACGAAAAAAGGAGAACGTATCCCGCCATCGTGCACCTCGTTTTTCTTGCCTCGGGAATTGACTACGTAGCGCTGCGTATTGGGGCCATTGTCGACCATGAAAATGACGATGGTATTTTCCGCGATTCGCCGGCGGTCGAGATGGCCTAGCAACTTTCCGACATTCTGGTCGACGTTTTCAACCATGGCGAAAACGCGGGCAACCGTGTCCGCGTCATTTTCGTTGCCGAGAAGAATAGGATTCAAATCCTTGGATTTGTATTTCCGATACAGGGCTTCGGGTACATCATGGTAGGGGCCGTGAGGCGTATTGGTTGGGATGTAGGCGAAGAAAGGTTTTTTGGATGAGAGGGCACCATCGATAAAATCGATAGCGGCATCGAAATAGACATCCGTACAGTAGCCGTAGCTCTGTACTTGGACGTTGTTGTGAAAAAGGATGGCATCCGTATAGCGACGACCATTTTCTCTTGGCTCTGACGGCTGACCGAGGCCGCCTCCCAGGTGTATGAGGCTTTCATGGAAGCCCTGATCTGTTGCTCGCATGGGATAGTTATCGCCGAGATGCCACTTGCCAAAGATGCCCGTTCGATAGCCAGCTTCTCCAAGGACCTCCGCGATTGTGACCTCCTCGGGCTCCATCATCGAGCGCCCCTTGAATGTATCGACAAGTCTAGTACGGTAATTGTAGCGGCCGGTCATGAGCGACGCCCTGGTTGGTGAGCAAACGGGACTCACATAAAAAGTATCCATTGAGGCTCCTGAATGGGCTAAGGAATCGATATGAGGTGTATCCAAACAAAGATTACCATTATAGGAAAGATCGCCATAGCCTTGATCGTCCGTCATGACGAGGACAATATTCGGGCGATCATTCGCGAGCCCGAAAAATCCGTTAGCCAGTAGTATTAACGATAGAAGAATCTTAAACTTCATTGCGGATAGGGAGATTGATAACAGGTGCTAATAGATTAAGCTATGAGCTCTTTAATCACTGAAGCGTCTTTGACTCCAGTCAATCGCTGGTCGAGGCCTTGGAAGGGAACGCTTAGCTTTTTGTAATCGAATCCCAGGAGATGGAGCATGGTAGCGTGAAAATCCTTTAGGGGAACGGGATTGATGGCTGGGCTATAGCCGACCTCATCGGTTTCTCCATAGGATATGCCTGGCTTGGTGCCGCCCCCAGCAATCCAGGCGGGAAAGGCTCCGGGGTTGTGGTCGCGCCCAACATATTTTCTTTCATTGGTTCCGCCTCGGTTTTCCCGCATGGGGGTTCGGCCGAATTCGCCGCTCCAGACGACTAGGGTGTCCTCGAGGAGGCCTCTTCGTTTGAGATCCGTGATCAGAGCGGCCATAGGCTTGTCGACCTCGCGACACTTATCTTGGAAGCCACCGTTTAACGCCTCGGAACTTGCTGCTCCATGTGAGTCCCATCCCCAGTCGAATAGCTGTACGTAGCGCACTCCGCGCTCAACCAATCGACGGGCCAATAGGCAGTTATTGGCGAAACTCTCCTTGCCTGGTTCTGTACCGTAGAGCTCATGAACATTATCCGGCTCTTTTTCGATATCCATAGCGTCGGGCACGGCCATCTGCATACGAAACGCCATTTCGTATTGGGCTATACGCGTTAGCGTTTCCGAATCGCCGAATTCGTCATGGGTCTGTTGGTTCAGATTTCGAATGGTATCCAAGGCCCGACGTCGCAAGTCTCTCGTCATCCCTTTGGGGTTGGATACATTGAGAACGGGATCGCCGTGGGAGCGGCATTGGACCCCTTGGTAAACCGAGGGAAGAAAGCCCGATCCCCATAGGGCCTTGCCAACTCTAGGGATGCGGCCACCGGAAAGCAAAACGACAAATCCGGGGAGATCGGTATTTTCGGTACCCATTCCCCAAGTGACCCAGGAACCTATGGACGGATAGCCGATTCGCGGCTGACCTGAGTGCACCATGAGCTGAGCGGGCCCGTGGTTAAATTGATCCGTTTGCAGGGTTTTGATGAAACTGATGTCGTCGACGACCTTCGAGAAATGGGGAAGCCGGTCAGATACCCAGGCTCCGGAAGCTCCATGCTGTTTGAACGGAAACTGGGGGCCCAGCATGTCGGGAGTGCCCTGTATGAAGGCGAAATTCTTGCCTTCGAGAAAGGATTGCGGGCAGGGTTGGCCATCCAGACGCTTGAGATCCGGCTTGTAATCGAACAGCTCCAATTGGCTCGGAGCCCCGATCATGTGAAGATAGATTACCCGCTTGGCTTTACTGGGAAAATGGGTTGCCAGCTGTCCGAAGGGATTGGAGGAGCTTTGTCCCGACGACGAAGCTGAGGCCCTGGAAGCGTTTTGACTGGCGAGGAACATGGCTCCGAGTCCGGTCGCGCAGCGCGTGATGAACTGTCGTCGGCTGTCCTGTTCGAGAGAACGTCGGCGAGATTCTTGGAGTAGCGATTCTAGATTCATCGATTAAGAAAGTTTTTGATACGAAATTCAATAAGTGAGGGATTCATCGAGATTTAGCAGCACTTGAGCAACGACCGTTGATGCCTTTTCTGGCGACTCTTGCAGCGTTTCCTCATACAATCGGACGAGCTCTTGCAAAGAGGAGTCCGGCGGATTGCGACCCGTAACAAGTCTGTAGGCAAGTGAGAGGCACTCGCTGATGGGCTCGCTTGAGAAACCGCGTTCCAGTTTTTTCCCGAGAGATTCGGCGCACTCAACGAAGGCGGTATCATTTAGTGTTACAAGGGCTTGCAGCGGTGTATTCGAATTCAGGCGACGGGGATTGCAGAATTCCCGGGATGGGGCGTCGAAGCTAGCGAAAGTGGGATAGGGGATGCTGCGTTTGACGTAGGTGTAGATTGCCCGCCGATACCGGTCCTCTTCATCCCTGTCGGGTGTTTCCCATTTATCCTGGCTGAGGAAAGGCTGCCAGATGTCCTCGGGAATTGGTGGATGCACGGGAGGGCCGCCAATTTCGGTAGAAAGCAGTCCGCTGACGGCCAGTGCGTGATCGCGAACCATTTCTGCGGTAAGTCGCAGTCTAGGCCCACGGGCTAGCAGTCGATTGTCTGCATCGCGTAGGTTGAGCTTGGGATTAATCTTAGAAGATTGCTGGAAGGCGTAGCTGAGAACGATCTCTCTCAAAATGGACTTCACGCTCCAGTTATAGTCCTCTTGAAAACGCATAGCCAGATAGTCGAGCAAATCTGGATGGGATGGCTTCTCCCCAGATGATCCAAAGTCTTCGAGCGTGTAGACAATGCCGGTGCCAAAAAGCTGTTCCCATATTCGATTGACGAATACGCGGGCAGTTAGCGGATTGTTATCGGATACCCACCACTTGGCCATAGTGAGGCGATCGAGATCTGGCTCGACGGGAGCGATTTTCAAGAGTGAGGCAGGAATGGCTGCGGTAACGGTCTCTCCTTTCTCCAACGCGTTGCCGCGCTCGAATATGCGAGTTGGCCTAGCGAGCTGTGGCGGACGGCGGTGCATTATCGGAACGGTGGTTCCCGGGATTTCAGAATAGCGCCTAGTTAATCGATCGATTTCCCGCATGAGGGCGTACGAATACGCTCCCTCCGATACAAACTCCGTCCATCGATCATCCGAGGTGATATCCAATCGGCCGCGTTGAATGGCCATGGGATGACTTCCTTGCCCCGTCTTGTTACAATGGATACGAATTGAAAGGCGTTCCCCTGCCTTTAGTTTAATTGGCGTTTCCGGGATGAGAGTAATATCACGGGCGTAGTGAATTCTTGAATCCGCTCCCCAGCCTTCCCCATTTGGAGGAATCGTTTCCATCGGTTCCGTAGGCATCCAGGGTACGTCTGGAGCGGAAGCTTTGAAACATACAGGCATTCGATTGCCTACTTCATCGACGATCTCCGCTTCGATTTCGTCTACGAGAAAACCCCATGGGGGATTGTCGATGGCGGTATCGGGATCGATGGGCAATACCGTGAGACGCAGAGCGGAAGTTGGCTGGTCTTCAAGATTCGAAGCGGGGATGGTAATGATGGTGTGAGTTTTTATCTCAACTGTTCCCACAGTTTGGAATTCGGAGTAGCCGGCTGAGTCGTCGACTTGATATTGAGTGCTATTATTGGACGCGACTTCGAGGCCCTTTACGTGTTGCCAGTCGGTGCTTGTCTTTAACGTGTTTCCTTGTTCCCAGAATGTCCCTTTGAGCTCGAGGATGCGGCGTCTCAATTCCGTTGCTTCTTCATACAGATTTGGGTTATCGGGTACTTTCAAAAACGGCTCGTCTTTTTGTAGATCCGAATCCGCCGTGTTGTTGAAGAACGTCATAAACTGATAGTATTCTTCATGGCGGAAGGGATCATAGGGGTGGTCGTGGCACTGAACGCAGTTGAAGGTCATCGAGCCCCAGGTTTGCCAGGTTGTGTTGATTCGATCGACCACCGCCTCGACCCGAAAAACTTCGTCATCGGTCCCTCCCTCGTCGTTGGTTTGAGTATTCCGCTGGCTAGCTGTGGCGACTAGATCGTCGAGGCTCGGATCGGGCAGTAGATCGCCCGCTAACTGTTTTACAGTGAATTCGTCGAAAGGGAGATCGTTGTTGAAGGCTTTGACGACCCAGTCGCGGTATGCCCAGATCGTCCTCTTTTGATCCTGTCCGAGACCACCCGAGTCGGCGTAGCGTACCAGGTCGAGCCACATAGACGCCCAGCGTTCTCCGAATGCGGGTCGGCTGAGCAGGTCATCAACCCTGTTTTCAACCGCTTGCTTCGGGTCGATGTCGTATGCCGATTCGAACGCGTCGAGTTCGCTGTGTGCGGGAGGCAGACCCGTAAGTGCTAAGCTGAGCCGTCGGAGCAATCGGCCGGGAGATTCCGGTGGGCTTGGCTCGAGGCCTTCCGCCTCCAGCCTATGGAATAAGAACCGATCAATGTTTCCATTGGCTTTTTTGTCCAATGAAGATTTCGGAATGCTTGGACGTTCGGGTGCCTGGAAAGCCCAGTGGGCGCTCCATTCGGCTCCTTCATTGATCCATTTCTTAAAGAGAGCGATTTGATGTTCCGTGAGAGCATCATGTTCATCCGGTGGAGGCATTCGATCGTCTTCGTCGGAAGTGGTAATGCGGTAAATGAGCTCGGAATCGTCGGGTTTTCCGGGTTTGACGATGGGAACTCCGGAATCTCCGATGAAATTGATGACCCGGTCTTCGTAGACGAAAGAAACATCTCCAGCCGCTTTTACGCCCCCGTGGCACTCAACGCAGTTTTCATTCAAAATCGGTTGAATATCCCTAGCAAAGTCCATTTCTGCTGATGCTGTTTGGGCAAGCAGAGAGAATGCGGTTAGGCGGAGTAGAGCCTTCGTGATGGCGGCGAAAAGCATGAATCAACAAGTATCGTACCAGCTATAAAGGCCTATATGTTCGATGAGCAATCCCGATTTGGCCTCGATCCGCCTTTCATCTTCCTGTAAACTTAACTTTGGCGGCTAAAAAGGCGATGAATATTGAACTTTGTTGGGATGAACCACAAACATAGTAAGATGCGTACTCGTTCCCTTAGAATAAGTCTGATTTATGCGTTCCTAGTGTCTGGATTCTCTTTGGCCATTTTGGTGGCTGAGTCTGAAATCATCAGAGATATCGAGTATTCCCGTCCGAATGACTACACCTTGCTCCTGGATCTGTATTTACCGCAAGAAGCGAAAGATTCAGCTGTGCCCGTGGTGATTTGGGTCCACGGGGGAGGCTGGAAAAATGGCAGCAAGAAGAATTCCAAGGCGAGCTGGTTGGCAGAAGAAGGCTATGCCGTAATCAGCATCAACTATCGGCTGACCGACGTGGCCCAATGGCCTGCCCAGATAGATGATTGCCGGGAGGCGGTTCGTTGGACCCGCCGCAATGCTGAGCTTTTTGGCTTGGACCCGAATCGGATTGGAAGCTGGGGATCTTCGGCTGGCGGACATCTAGCCGCATTGATGGGAACGCTGCCGTATCCAGAAAACGAGCCTATTTCTAGCCGCGTCCTGGCAGTTTGCGATTGGTACGGCCCGACAGAACTGTTAACGATGCCTCCTAACAATATCGGCGACGGACGAACTGAAGAGGATGTGGCTAACTCTAATGGTGCCAAGCTGCTTGGCTGCACGGTAAAAGACTGTCCCGATCTGGCCAAGCAAGCCAGCGCATACGACAATGTTTCTAGCGATGATGCCGCTTTTCTCATTATGCACGGCGACGAGGACCCAGGGGTCCCGCTCCAGCAAAGCACCCAGTTCCACGACCGTTTGCGACAGTATGGAGTGCCTTCAGCGTTAAAGGTGATCGAGGGCGCGGGACACGGCGGAAAGCTTTTTGACACACCAGAAGTTCGAGAAGCGGTGCTTCAGTTCTTCGATAGGCGGTTAAAGCGTATCTAATTTACAGATACGCTATCTAATCCAAGCGTAGACCGGGAAATCCTTGAGCCGCTTTTCCGTATCGTCAGGACTGGTAAAGTAGTAGGTTTCACGAACTTTAGCAGTTGTATTCTTCGGTGTGATACGAAGCTTGTATTTGTGATTGGCTTCGATTTCCTCGATTTCGAAATTGAAGCTGGAGCTGGCTGGATCGCCGGTCTTTAGGGCGATGCCGTCGATCTTCATGGGCCGCTGCGTGTGTATAATGACTTCGCAGTCCTTGGAGTCGGGATTTTCACCGGCTTTCCAGAGCAGGGCTCGGCGTTTAAGCTGAATCAGCTGCGGGATTTCAACATTTAGGGTGAGTTTGTACGAATTATTGGTTCCACCTTCTTCCGTGCCGACAGTGATTTCCTTGCGCTGTTTGCCCACTCGGCTGCCGATATCGAAATGAGCATGGAGTTCACCGGATTCGCCGGGGGCGTAAGTTTTCTTTTCCAGGGAGGGAACGGTGCATCCGCAAGAAGCTTGGGTTTTCGTTATGTTGACGACCGAGTCGCTGGCATTGGTGAATGCGTAGTAAGCATTAACCTCTTTTTGTCCAAATTCCGCATCCAAGGAAACGTCGATTCGTTCCCACTGCAGTGCGCCCGTTGCTTGAGCTGCAGCGGGCAGTAAGAAGGTAACGATGATGCCGAAAAGAAGTCGATATAGCTTATTGGCTTCCATAACGGTTGAGGATTCTGCGAAACGATACGGATTTGTCGAACAAACTCCTTGCTCGAATTTGGGGAAGGGGTTCATATCGCTGGATGAGTGAATTTTCACGACACGATGGGCGAGAAGCGGACGCGTTGCGAACGATAACTTTCGATGCGGATTTCGCAGCGAATGCGACCGGCTCAGTGCTGGTTTCTTTTGGAAACACCAAGGTAATATGCGGTGCTACCATAGAAAAGAAGTTACCCGGGTGGATGCGTGCCCAAAATGTCGAGGGGGGCTGGCTCACGGCGGAGTACTCGATGCTTCCCTACAGCACTCACGATCGCAAGCAAAGGGATTCCTCGAAAGGCCGACTGGACGGCCGGTCTGTGGAGATTCAAAGGTTGATTGGCCGTTCACTCAGAGCGGTGATGGATCTCAAGAAGCTTCCTGGCTACACGCTTTGGGTAGATTGCGATGTGCTTCAAGCGGATGGTGGAACGAGGACCGCATCGATTACCGGGGCCTATCTGGCTGCCAGGCTTGGTGTGCAAAAGCTCATAGAAAAGGAGGCCATCGATGAGAATCCATTCAACGATTCTGTGGCGGCAATCAGTGTAGGGATTTACGAGGATCAGCCCGTGCTTGACCTTCCGTATATCGAGGACCGGGACGCCAGCGTCGATTTCAATGTGGTTATGACTGGCAGCGGCCAGTATGTGGAAGTGCAAGGAACGGGCGAGGAGGCGACTTTTTCTGAAGAGCAGTTGGGTGCTCTCCTGACTTTGGCCAAAGAAGGCTGCCGGGAAATATCGACAATGCAGACGTCGTTTTTGACGCAAAGGTTACTGGTTTCGAACCCAAGTTAGTCTTTGAGGGGCGAGATTCCTTTTGTTTCTCTGCCCGAAAATGCGATTACGCTCAGATATCTCTTTGATTTTTCCTCGAGGCCAATCTTAATGCAGAACTTTCCCACCTAGGGCTCAAAAATGAATATTCACGAATACCAGGCGAAACAGCTATTTGAAACTTATGGTATCCCTTGTCCGAAGGGAGCAGCTACAAGTTCGAAAAAGGAGTTTGCGACTTGCATTGATGGTCTCAGCGATGGGCTTATCGTGGTTAAGTCGCAAATCCACGCGGGCGGTCGTGGCAAAGGAACGTTCACCGATGGTTTTCAAGGGGGGGTCAAGTTGGCCAAGACCAAGGACGAAGCCATCGATTTTGCTAATCGAATGCTCAACAACAATCTGGTGACCGTGCAGACGGGATCGGTTGGACGCGAAGTACAGACGATCTACTTCACGGAAGGCGCCGAAATTGAAAAGGAGTATTACCTCGCCATTCTCATGGACCGAGTGACATCGGCTCCGGTGGTTGTGGCCTCGACCGAGGGCGGAGTCGAAATCGAGAAAGTTGCAGAAAAAACTCCGGAAGAGATATTTAAGGCTTCTGTCGATCCGGTAATCGGCCTTCAGGCCCATCAGGCTAGGGGTATCGCCTTCAAGCTCGGTTTCGAAGGCAAGCAAGCTGGAGCTTGTGCCAAGCTCATCTTCAATTTATTTAAGATGTTTTGGGAAACCGATGCGGATATGGTGGAAATCAATCCCATGATTAGCACCTTAGATGGGGGCGTAATGGCTTTAGATGCCAAGGTCAGTTTTGATTCGAATGCTCTATATCGGCACAAGGACATCGTAGCGTTTCGCGATTTGAATGAAGAGGATCCAAAGGAAATCGAAGCTTCGAAGTACGATCTCAACTACATTGCCCTCGACGGGAACATTGCCTGTTTAGTAAATGGAGCTGGATTGGCCATGGCTACTATGGATATCATTAACCACTGTGGCGGCGAGGCAGCTAATTTTCTCGACGTGGGTGGTGGGGCGACGGCAGAGCAAGTTACGGCGGCCTTTAAGATTATCCTCAGTGACCCGAAAGTTGAGGGCATCCTGGTGAACATTTTTGGCGGTATCATGCAGTGTGACGTGATTGCGGAAGGCGTTATCGAAGCAGCGAAAGCGGTTAGCTTGGACAAGCCTCTAGTTGTACGCTTAGAAGGAACGAATGTAGAGAAGGGCAAACAGCTTCTAGCTGAGAGTGGAATTAAAATTACCTCCGCGGACAGCCTAGCGGATGCAGCCCAGAAAATAGTGGATATCGTAGCGAGCGATAGCTGAGCACTGTAATTGAGGATTTTATACAATGAGCGTATTGGTTAACAAAGATACTCGAGTAGTTTTCGCGGGGATAACCGGCAAGTCCGGAGGATTCCATGCCAAGCAATGCATGGAATACGGAACGAATGTTGTCGCGGGAGTGACTCCTGGCAAAGGAGGGATGAAATTCGAAGATCAGGTCCCCGTGTTCAATACGGTTACTGACGCCGTCGAAAAGGAAGGTGCGAATACAGCATGCGTATTTGTTCCACCGTCATTTGCCGCGGACTCGATTTTGGAGTGCCTGGATGCGGGAATCGAATTGATCATCGCCATAACCGAAGGAATCCCAGTTAAAGACATGGCCATCGTCAAACGGAAGCTTCTTGAAACCAACGCGAGACTGATCGGACCTAATTGCCCAGGAGTCATCACTCCAGGGGAATGCAAAATCGGTATTATGCCTGGATATATCCATAAACCGGGTACGGTTGGAATTGTCTCGCGATCTGGAACGCTTACTTACGAAGCCGTTTGGCAAGTTACCTGTTTGGGTTATGGCCAATCGACATGCATCGGAATTGGAGGGGATCCCATCAATGGAACGAACCACACGGATGCCATTAAATTGTTTAATGAAGATCCGGATACTGAGGCTATTGTAATGATCGGCGAAATTGGTGGAGATGCAGAGGAAAAGGCTTCGGAGTACATCAAAGAGCACGTACAAAAACCGGTTGCTGGATTCATCGCTGGTACGACGGCTCCTCCAGGGCGCCGAATGGGGCATGCGGGTGCGATCGTTTCTGGGGGTAGTGGTACGGCGGATGCGAAAATCGCTGCTATGGAAGATGCCGGCGTTGTCGTTGCCAAGACCCCATCGGATATGGGTACCGCCTTGCTGGAAGCCTGGGGAAAATAAGGCGGAAGGATGAAGGTTGATTAATCTCCACTAAATAAAGGACGAATCAAATTTTTCTAGGATTGTCGTTTTGGGCGACCGAATGTGTCGCTGGCTATCTTGGATGTTTGGCGTCAATTTCGTCGAGAAGCAATTGTCGGGAGTGCTCTAAGCTCGGTTCATCGATCTTTTTGATGATCTTTCGAGCGGCCGTGTGGTGACCCATGAGAAAGCGGGTTCGTGCCATATACAGAGCCATCATCTGCTTTTCTTCGGGTGACTCGACAAAATCGACGAGCTGATGCCACTCTTCCAGGGCTGCTTCCCAATTTGGTCTAGCCACGTCGAAAAAACTTTGGGCGTAGCGAAGGCGATAGGGTAAATGGGTAGGGGCTAGCATGGCGGCTTCCCGAAATTTTTTCTGAATCTCCAAATCGATCCCGTCGATGAGGAAGAGTTTTTCGTCTATGAAAAACTTTTTGTAGGCGAAGAGCAGATTTCCCATTTGGTAGTGGTACAAGGGCTCCTCTGGCCGCAGGTCAATGGCCATGTTGTAAAACGCCATTGCCTCCAGATAGTTTCCTTCCTCTGCCTGATAGTTGCCCAGCTGATTCTTGACGATAGCCTGGTACGGATCGAGTTCATCCGCCCTGGCGAGAATAGCGTTGCTAGTTATCCGCTCCCCAATTCTGTGGAGCATCATTCCATAAGCAATATATGCAGCGGCGTATTCGGGCGAGGCGTTAATGAGCCGCTCGTAGCCATCAACTATGGATTGCAACTCCGTCTGAACAGAATGCACATCCTCCCGGGCCAGCGCTTTTTCGTACCTGCTATAAGCGGCCTGCTCGCGCTCATTCAGCTGTTTCAAGACGTAGGTCGCCATAGATTCGCTCGAAAGGGAAGAATCGTCATTTACGTCTTCGCCGGGATCGAGTATCTGAGCGAACCCGATTTGCCCGAGGTAAAAAGTCAGGGAGATAGTGGCTGGTAGCGAACCGGCCAAGTGTATTAAATTGTATTTGCGAGTATCCAAATCGAATCGAGACAACCTACGACGCCTAGGCTTGGCAAGCGTTCCATTGGTTAGGAAATTTAGCGTGTTTCATCTTCTCCACACGAATTAAGAATTATCGGTTCATTGCGGAGGTAGTAGGATCGGGCTTATCCCAAGATGAACTGCATAAGCAGATTCAACAGAATCTCGGGATAAAACCGATCCTACAGTCGGTTTCAAGTCAAGTTGACGTCGGCGCTCGATGGCGGAACCCTAGTTCCCGTGATCAGGATCTTTGCGTCCGCCGAAATACTTTTCGCGTATCCATTCCGGCTGCCATCTATCTAGGGTGCGCTCGATCGTTCGAAAATCGATTTCCTTGGGTCCCGGGTTGGGGACACTCAGGGGCGAGGGATCTCCCACCGTCTTCTGCCAGCGTTTCATCAGTTCGGTAAGATCGGCGACTTTCTCCGAGTAGAGAGGGTCGCTCGCTAGGTTGTACATTTCATTCGGGTCTTTTTCGAGATCAAAAAGCATCGTATAGTTAATTTTAGGATACACATGCAATTTATATCTTTCGTCGCGAATGGCACGCATCTTATCCTGGAAAGCGAGAAAGATTGAGTCTCGTGTTTGGACATTCGGATTTTTGAATAGCGGGCTTAAATCCACGCCGTCGATATCGGCTGTTACGGGTGTATCGCTTAGGGCCAAAATGGTTTTGTGTAGATCAAGGATGTAGGCAAAGGCGTTTGTCTGGCGATTCTTGGGTACGCCGGGGCCGGATACGATCAATGGAGCCCCCATGCTATGCTCATAGAGGTTTTGTTTGCCGAGCAAACCGTGAGAGCCCATGGCAAGGCCGTGATCGGCCGTGTAGATAATGATAGTATCTTTGCTTTGGCCACTGTTCTCGATGGCGTCGAGTATGCGGCCGACTTGGCTATCAAGTTGGGTTATCAGTCCATAGTACTCGCAAAGTTGATCGCTGATATCGCTTCGCTTTCGAGGATGCGATGCTAGGCTCTCGTCTCGTTTGCCCCCCGTTAGGTGCCCGTTATCGAAGGGGTGGTCGGGTAGAAAATTCTTCGGAAGTGGCGGGCGGTTATCGTAGTAGATTTTACGATACGATGGGGGAGGATTTCTCGGATCGTGCGGGGCTGTGAAGGATACGTATAGAAAGTAGGGGGAATCGCTGGAATGGGATTCGATGAAGCCAACGGCAGCGTCCGCGAATAGAGTGCTGGAAAAGTGCTTCCCCAATCGCTTTTCGGTTAGCTCGCCAGTGGGCAACAAGTCCTGAACGGAAGTCTTGGTATGATCTGCCATGCCTCCCATGAAGAGATTGCGTCCTGCTTGGAATGAGCGAGTCAGTGTTTTGGCCCCATTGTGCCATTTGCCGACGGCGAATGTGCGATAACCGGTCTTCCCTAGCTGCTCTGGCAGAGTCGGTATATTCTCCCAATCCCTGGTATCTTCGATTCGGTGCCAATGCCTGCCTGTCATCAGCATACTGCGACTGGCGACGCAGACGGCACCGCTGTAGCTTCCGGCGCAATAGTTGCGAGTGAAGCTCAGCCCATTGATCGCAAGGCGATCCAGATGGGGCGTTTGAATATAATCGTTACCATGAGCGGCGATCGTGTCAGAACGTTGATCGTCGGCGAACAGGAAGACGATGTTGGGGCGATTGCCGAGAGCGCACGGGCAAGCGATGTAAAAGGTGATGAGTGAAAGAGCGATTCTTTTCATAGAAGAGCGAAAATCGGAGAATTTTTTAGAGGGATTGGAACAGCATTTTGGCTTTCTGGCTAGCTCGTTTGTGATCCACGATAGGGGCAGGGTAGTCGTTGCCTAGCTCGCCTTGCCAATCATGTATTTGCTTCGTTGTAGCGGAGCTTATCTCTGGTATCCATTTTCGTATGTAGTGGCAATCTGAGTCAAAGCGCTCTTGTTGGCGCCAAGGATTGAAAATCCGGAAATAAGGTTGGGCGTCGCAGCCGGTGGACGCTGCCCATTGCCAATTACCGTTGTTTACACAGGGATCGTAATCAACCAGTTTTTGGGCGAAGTACCGTTCGCCCCAGCGCCAATCGATATGCAGATCCTTAGTAAGGAAAGAAGCGGTAATCATGCGAAGCCGATTATGCATAAAACCAGTCTGGTTGAGCTGTCTCATCCCGGCATCGACTATTGGAAACCCCGTCCTTCCTTCCCGCCAGAGCTGGAAGGACTCTTCATCCTGTCTCCAGGCTATGCCATCATACTGAGCTTTGAATGGTTTTCCGAAAACGTGGGGGAAGTGGAAGGCAATTTGCGTAAGAAAGTCTCGCCAATAGAATTGTCGAATTAGCGGATGATTTTGCCCGAGTTTCTCGGAAATAGTCCAGTAGGCTTGTCGGATAGAGCAGGTGCCGAACTTTAAGTGTGGAGACAGATGGCTAGTCGCCTCCAAGGCTGGATAGTCTCGATCGGAATCGTAGTTCTTCAGACGGCAGGAATGCTTGATCGCTTTGAGAGCCGACTCCTGCCCGCCCTTGAATGAGTCGTACTTTGCTATCCCTTCGACAATCCTATCTAGAGCGCCTTTGATAGGAATTTCGGCGGAGATAGTTGAGAGGGTTCCCAAATCCAACTTCGAAGGGGCAGGTTTGCATACGCGAATCTTTCTGGCGTTATTGAAGTAAGGAGTGAATACAGTGTAAGGTGTGCCGTCGGATTTGAGAGTTGAATCGGGTGTGTTGATGAGCAAATCATGGCAGGAACGAAAATCGAGTCCGTGATCGCGGCAGGCTTTCTGAATGGCTTCGTCTCTACGCTTGCTAAAAGGCGTGTAATCGCGATTGACCCATATAGCTTCGATTCCGAGCTCACCTGCCCAATTTTCGACCAGAGTTTCCGGTCGACCTTTGAACGTTTGCAGACTAGACCCCTTCTGGAGAAGACTCCGATTTAGAGATTCGAGCGAATCCTTCATGAACCACATTCCAGGCGAACTGCGATAGTTATTTGGCTCGATCTGTCGCGGGTCGAATACGAATGCCGGGATTACCTCCTCCGACTCAGCCAAGGCTTCGTTCAGTCCGATGTTGTCCGTCAATCGTAGATCGCGCCGGAAAATAAATAGGCTTCGTTTGTACATAGGATTATTTTGCTCTACTTGGTTGAATGATCGTATAAGGGACGCGGCAAGTGTAAGGTCCTATTCGGGTAACGCGGTATTCTCTAGTGCCTCGATACCTGTATCTGGATTAGCGTCTAGATATTCCGTGATGGCGCTCAGGAAGTTTTCACCGTATCGCTCGAGTTTCTTCAAGCCGACCCCGCTAATTTCGGACAGCTGCGCTTCATCGGTGGGAAAGTCCCGGGCCATTTCGCGCAGGGACACGTCGGAAAAGACAATGTAGGGAGGTACTCCGTGTTCATCGGCAAGCTCTTTCCTAACGGCTCGGAGAGTGGCAAATAGGGATTCGTCGCAGTCAATCGCTCCCGTTTGGCTGTATCGAGAATGCGTTTGAGATTTGTCAATGCTGACTGGTTGCGTGAGGCAAATCGGCGTCCGGTCTTTGAGGGCTAGGCGGCCTTTAGACGTCAATTCGAGGACGCTGTGATTTTCCGGATTCTGTTCGATGTAGCCCTCGCGGACCAATTCTCTACCGAATGCCTGCCAGTCGGCGCGTTTGTATTCCTGTCCGATATTGTAAGTCGAAAGACGGTTGTGCCCCCATTTGAGGACCTTCTCGTTTTGGCTGCCGAGAAGCACGTCTACAATGTGGTTGATACCGACGCTGAACCCACTGGCTTGCTGAACGCGAAAGATGCAAGACATGAATTTCTGAGCGGGAATGGTCCCGTCGATCGTCTTCTTAGGGTATTGGCAATTATCGCAGTTGCCGCAGTTACCGTGTGGCCATTCTTCGGAGAAATAGGCGAGAAGCGTTTTGCGGCGACATTCGGAAGATTCGGAATAATGGACCATTTGCCGTAGTTGCTCACTGGCTACATCTCTTTCTTTCCGATTACGCTTCTCCGAAATAAACTGGAGCTGTTTGGCGACATCGCCAGGGCTGAAGAAGAGAATGCAATCGGAGGGCAGGCCATCCCGACCGGCCCGGCCCGTTTCCTGATAGTAGCCCTCGACATTTTTCGGCAAATCCTGATGAATGACGTAGCGGACATCAGGCTTGTCGATCCCCATTCCAAAAGCGATGGTAGCGCAGATCACTTTGGTTTCATCGCGAATGAACGATTCTTGGTTCTCTATCCTCTTGAGAGGCGTCATACCGGCATGGTAGGGAAGGGCTTCTATTCCGGATTGCCGCAGCCGATCCGCCAATGACTCAGTAGCCTTACGTGAATGGCAGTAAATTATGCCACTATCAAAAGGCCGGTTCTGAGTGTATCGAAGTATCTGTTGAAAGACGGCCTGCTTGGTTTCGACTCGATAAGTCAGGTTGGGCCGATTGAAGCTGGCGACGTAGGTTTTTGGATTCTTCAGCCTCAGCTGATTGAGTATATCGGTTTGGACCCGGTCTGTAGCGGTTGCCGTTAGGGCGAGGAAGGGAAGGTCTGGGAATAGGCTCCTGAGATTGGATAGCTGCCGATATTCGGGGCGAAAGTCGTGCCCCCACTCGCTGATGCAATGGGCCTCGTCAACGGCAAAGCGGTGGACGTTCCACTGGCGAAGATCCTCGAGAAAACTGGAGAGCATAAGCCTTTCGGGAGCGACGTATAGTATGCGATACTCGCCGGCGAATAGCCTAGCGTAGCGCTTTTTGGCCTCTGTCTTGTTCAGGGAAGAGTTTAGAAAAGTAGCGGGAACGCCATTGGCCTCGAGCCCATCCACTTGGTCCTTCATCAGGGCGATGAGCGGCGAAATGACGACAGTTAATCCGTCAAGAATTACCGCTGGTAGTTGATAACAAAGAGACTTGCCTCCCCCAGTCGGTAGGAGGGCGAAGATGTCGCTCCCCTGGAGGGAGTCGGATATGATTTCCTCTTGGAGTGGTCGAAAGGATTCATGACCGAAATGGCGTTTTAGGGCTTTGAGCGCTGCGTCATCGAGCGAGTCTTTTGACATGGCTCGAATTTGGCTTAGTAGGATGACTTTAGGAAGGCAGAAGTGCAGCGGCAGGCGAATCGTCTTGCATGCAAGGGCAAGCCTCGGTCGTATCCCATCTATGAAAGCGAATTTGCGTATTGGCCTCGTAGCGGTGGCTTTGGTTGGGCTGCCGGTAGTTTCGGCCGATGAGGTTGATGGCCATTCGCACTCGCCCAAGGATCATTTATACGAAGCGGCCCGGGTCGCTGAGGTTTCGTTCGAAGATGCGTATGCAGCTGCTAAAGAAGCCGGTGTGGGAGAGCCTTTCTTGGTGGAAGCGCAAACACTTCATTTTCTGTCGACTGGGAATATGCCGGAGTTGTTTGGCCACCTGGAAAAACTGGAAGCGGTTTCCAGCGATTTAGAATACGGAGCGGACAAGCCTTTTCACTCCGAAAGGCAGTTGGTTGGTCTCGTTGCTTCCATCAGAGCGATTCGAGCGTACGAAGCGAATGATGTCGCCGAGTTTGAGAAGCAGGCGGGAAGTTCCTACATTAACGCTCCCCAATACAATCAGGCATTTGGTTTGTTGCAGCTAATGACTGAACTGCGCCGCAAAGAAGTCCAGGAATTGGCCATGGCTAACCTTCGCATACCGATGAACCTAACAATTGCGAGTGCTGATGGCGAAGAGAAGACCTTGACCGAGTGGCTAGGCGGAAATCAAGCCTTGCTCATCGACTTTTGGGCCAGCTGGTGTGGCCCCTGTATGCAGCTTATGCCGGAGCTTAGGACTAAGGCGGAGACGCTGCCTTCTCAAGGCGTTGTAGTCGCTGCTATGAATACCGATGCTGACGATCCTTTTGGGAAGGCCAAGAAAGTCCGCGACCAGCACAACATGGACCTAATGCCTTGGCTGTTGGAGCCGGAGGAGCGACCGTTGAGCCGATTGCTCATGATTGATTCCATACCCCGTATGATTCTCGTCAGCCCAGAGGGCAAAGTGCTTTACAATGGGCATCCAATGGATCCGAATTTGAAATCAGCCTTGGCTGGTTTGGACGTTAAAATTTAGTAGGGTGCAGCAGATTGGGATCGCGAGCGGTTAGCCCGCTTATTCGGCCGAACCGCCGCAAACCAGTTTACCTACGAGATGAAAGTTGGGCGAAACAGTCGTTTCCTGCTGGCGAGCCGCGGGCGATTCTCGAAGAGGTTCGTGAGCGATGGCTAAACATGAGAGTTTGCAAGATGTAAGCTAAATCGATTGCCAAACAGCCAGATAGGCGATTACGGCTTGGCTCTTTTTTATGAAATTGGGTGGCATTGAACTCGAGTCCAATCTCTGTCTTTCGCCGTTAGCCGGTTACACGAATCTTCCTTTTCGGCTGACGGTTAAGTCGCTGGGTGCGTTGGGTCTGGTTACTACCGATCTCGTGAACGCTCGCTCGCTGATAGAGAAACGACAGGTGGCTTTAAAAATGATCGCATCCGATGTCCGAGAACAACCTATGTCGGTGCAGCTCTTCGGGGGCGTTCCTGAGGAGATGCGGGATGCAGCCCTAATTGTCCAAGATCGCGGCACTCAAATGGTTGACATCAATATGGGTTGCCCGGTCAAGAAGGTTACGAAGACGGGTAGTGGATCCTCCATGATGAAAGATCTCCTAGCCACACAGCGATTGGTGAGTGGGATGGTGGAGGCCCTTAAAATACCTGTAACCGCCAAAATGAGACTGGGCTGGGATGACGAGAATATTTCAGCGCCTGAATTGGCGAGAGCACTCGAAGACGTAGGTGTATCGGGAATATTCGTACATGGTAGAACGCGTGCTCAAGGGTTTTCAGGATCTGTCAATTTGGAGGGAATCGCTAGGGTCAAAGCTGCCGTATCGACAATCCCTGTCATTGGAAATGGCGATGTGACCACGCCAGAAGCCGCTCGTATTTTGCTCGAAGAGACGGGATGCGATGGGGTCAGTATCGGTCGAGGGGCATTTTATAATCCTTGGATATTTGTGCAAATTAGGCACTATCTGGATACGGGCGATTTATTGCCGGATCCCTCTTTTGAGGATCGAGTGGATTTGATGCTTGTCCACTTGAAGCGGATGATCGAGTTCTATGGTGAGGATCATGGTTGTATGCAATTTCGCAAGGTCGCTCCATGGTACGCGAAAAGGTTCGGACCGAGCAAGTGCTTTAAGGATCGCGTCGTTCGTTTTTCCAGCTGGGATGAGTTTCACGAGATCCTCAGTGAATACCGAGAATGGCGTCGACGGTTTTGTGATGAATCGGGAGAGCTGCAGGAAAGGTATCAGCCTGCTGATCTGTATTCATCTATAACTGACAGAAATTCCGCAGATAGAATAAAGGTTCCTAAAGGACCGGTCGAAAAGTGGTAGATGGTTTGCCTGCGTTGAGGGTGGTGGCACTTATCCAGCTACACACATAAGCCGCCAACTAAAGTTGTATTCGAATGTA
>DKNL01000058.1:3949-5478 GCA_002474325.1 Opitutales bacterium UBA7389 | reverse complement strand
CGAAAACCAGCCGCGCGCCATGCAATTGCAGTACCTCGGCGACCCAGCGAATTCTGAAGATCCCAATCAATCGGCATTCTATATCAAACGGGCCTCCGCTGGCTGGATCGATCCGTCTGTGCAATTCATCGACCGCAGTGTAGATTCTGGACAGGAAACGGACCTCCCTCCCTTCCTATTCATCGACTCTACCTTAACTGAAAACGAAGTCTTGTCTGCCCGCACCCAAATCAAAGAGGGTTCTCACGCCCTGCTTTTGCTTTCCAATCGTGAAATGCTGGTAACTGCTACCGCGTTGACAGGAGAATCCGACTGGAGCATTGGCCAAACCAGCCAAGAGGACTCTCGGCTCGGCGCCATCGACTTTCAAAGTCACGCATTCGCCATATTTTCCGATCCTAGATTCAGCGACTTTTCTCGTATCCGCTTCTGGCATACTCATAAACTCGCAATACCAGATAGTGCTGGCATATCGATTGTCGCGAAGTACGACGACGACGGTCCCGCCATAATTGAGAAAACTATGGGGAATGGGCTGCTTACGATATGGGTGGCAGACTGGGCTCCCCAAAAGAGTCAGTGGACTTTATCTACCAAGTTCGTACCTTGGCTACAGCGGCTTTTCGAACGAGCAGCTGGCGGATCCAACCGAACCAGCATCATCCGCACCGATTCTATCGCATCAGCATTCGATATGGACTCGGCCCAGTGGAAACCTATTGGCGAGAACTCGTATTCATCGGAAACGCCAGCTAAGCCCGGGCTTTATCAACTCAAACAAGGATTCACCGAACGCTGGATCGCGGTCCAAGCTCCTTCCGAGGAAAGCCAATGGGATACTCTCCCTTACGAGGACTGGGAACGTCTCGGCGCACCGCTCGAAGCCGCAACGACTAGCGCCCAAACAGAACCCAACCAAGAGAACGAACGGCGTTCCCAAAACGCTGTCGAACTAGAGAGCCAGCAACAGGTTTGGAAATGGCTGATAATAGCCGTAGCCTTGGCTTTAATTTTTGAAAGCCTGATCGCTAGAGCTTTGCAGAACAGAGAGGAGCGTGCCACCGCATGAGAAAGCCAATCAATCCACATATCAGCGGCCCCGGATCCGATGCCGATCCACAACTTAGGGCGGAAACCTTCGAAGTAGCCAACCGATTGAGATCGACGCTGCTGCTGCAACGGGAAACGCGACGCTGGCAATACGCTATAATCGGATCGGTCACCTGGTTTGCCCTATCTCTACTTGTTATCGACCAACCTCAATTCACTTCGGTTGGAATCCTGGGAATCATCGCCTGTGTCCTGTATTTGAATTGGAAGGACAGCAAATCAACGCCTATCGATTTCGTCGCTGCTGCCCGAAAGATCGAAAAAAACGAACCTACTCTCAAGCAAGCGCTATCAACAGCGATTGAACAGCCCAGCGACTGTGCTCGACTGGATTTTCTTCAAACCCGACTCCTCAATGAGATCCTCAACCATCCGTCCATAAATGATTGGCGATCCACAGGAGTTGATGACTACCGGAG
>DKNL01000058.1:0-3617 GCA_002474325.1 Opitutales bacterium UBA7389 | reverse complement strand
TCCAAAACCAAGCAGCTAGTCTTCGCTTTGCCGCTAGGATTGATTCTCATAGCCGCCTTCACCCTAGATCCAAGCACAAAAGAGCGCTTCAACCTAACGCCAGACAACTCGATCAGCCTGACTATCAACCCCGGCGATACCGAAGCCGAACGCGGGTCCACAGTCGTAGTAACGGCCCATTTCGAGGGAGATATGCTTCCGAGGAACGTCGAGCTCGTAGCACTCTACCCGGATGGTCGAGAAACCCGCGAATCGATGGGGCAAAGCTTGTCTGACCCAGTATTCGTATATTCGTTACATGGGCTGGATTCGGATGTCCGCTACCAAATCGACTATGATGGACGAAATTCCGAGAGCTACGACATCACCTTGTACGACCTGCCAGCCCTTTCCCAATCCGATGCTACTCTGGATTTCCCTGACTATACGCGCATTCCTGACAGGAACATCGAGGACACCCGCCGCGTCAGCGCGGTTGAAGGTACTCAGGTCATCTATTCGTTTTCAACCAACAAACCAGTAGATGTGGCGAAACTAGTGGACAGCGATGGAACTGAAACAATCCTGGAAGCAGCCAATCCCGAGCACACCCGTTTTGAAACGAAACTGACAGTGACCGAAAGCCTGCGCTGGAATTTGCATTTGCACGATGACAAGGGACGCAAGAATCCTTTCCCGCCAAGTATTCGCATCGAGGCCTTGCCAAACAAGCGACCCGAACTAGCAATCAGCTTCCCTAGAGGAGACCAACGCGTATCCCCTATCGAGGAGATCGAGCTGGAAGCGAAAGCTAGCGACGACTTCGGCTTCATCGAATACGGGATTGCTTATACCATCGGTGCTGAACCACCCGTTTACTTGACTCACACGGACATCGAAAGCGACGAGCTAAATATACAGTTCGCTTCGGACCTGGCTCTAGAGGAAAGCGGTGTCGAAGTGGACGATCTCCTGTCTTGGTACGCCTGGGCGGACGACTACGGTCCAGATGGGCAAGTAAGACGCTCTACCAGCGACCTATTCTTTGCTGAAGTTCGCTCTCTGGACGAAATCTTTAGAGAGAATGAGGGAGGGGGTAGCCAAGGCATGCAAGGGGGCATGGGCAACGAAGGTGAGGAACTTATCGACCTGCAACGCCAGATCGCCCTCGCCCTCTTCAAACTAAAGCAACGAGGCGCAACGGACAGTTCATTCCTGGAAGACACCGCTGTGATCGACGATTCTCAAATGGAGGCTCGCCAGCAGCTCGAGCAACTCAAAGGGCAGTTAGAGGACGACAAGTCTCGTAGCGCCGCTGATCTTGCTAGTTCCATGATGGACAAAGTAACCGAGAATCTGGATACAGCTCTGAGCTCAGAGACCGACGGTCCTCTCGATCCCGCCTGGTCGAATGCTCAAGGAGCGGTACAGGCCTTGCTTCGCATGCAGACCAAGGAATTCAATGTTTCCCGATCCCGCCAGTCGGGAGGAGGCGGAGGTGGCCAATCGAGGAATCAACGTCAATTGAACCAATTGGAATTTCGAGACGAGGAAAACCGCTACGAAACCGCTAGCCAAGCTCAGAGCATGACTTCGCCCGAGCAAAAGGAGCAATTGCAAGTTCTCAGCAAATTGAGCGAACTCGCCCGTCGGCAAGAGGACATCAACAAGCGCTTGCAAGAACTGCAAACAGAGATCGCCAAAGCGAAAGACGAAGAAGAAAAGGAACGCATTCGCCGCGAACTCAAGAGGCTCGAAGAGGAACAGCGCCGCATGCTGGCCGATATCGACGAAACTCGAGAACGCATGGATCGCCTCCAATCCAACCAGGAAAATCGGGATGCCCGAGAGCGACTCGATCAAACCCGGCAAGAAATGCAGGAGTTGGGGAAATCACTCCGGCGAGAAGAGGTTTCCCAAGCGCTAGCCACCGGAACGCGGGCCCAAGAAAACTTGGAAGAACTGAAAGAGGACTTTCGGAACGAAACTTCTAGCCAATTCACCGAACAGCTTAGAGAGGCAAGACGAGCAGCCCGAGAGCTGGCGGAGAACCAGCAGGCTATTCGGGGGAATTTAGAGAACCTCGACCAAGGCCAAGGACCTCGCCTAGACAATTCCGAGGATCGCGAGCGGATCGTCCAGCAGTTCCAAAAACAGCAGGAAAATTTGGATACACTAATAAACCAACTGCAAGAAGTGACGGAGGCTTCCGAATTCAGCGAACGAAAGTTGCACCGGGAACTCTACGACTTGCTACGCCAGCAAAGCCAAAGCGACATTGAGGAGCAACTCCAGGCAAGTTCGGGTCTCCTAAGCCAAGGTTTCATCGAGCAGACCGAAGATATGCAGCCCAATTTGCAGCGAGGATTCGATGAGCTACGGGAGAATGTTGAGCTAGCCGCGAGTTCTGTTCTGGGCGATGAAGCCAGTTCGCTAAGATTCGCCCAGGAGGAACTCGATTCGCTTACTCGCGAATTGCAACCGGAACAGTCAGACAGCGAAGGCAATTCGCCCGAAAGCCAGCAAAGGGAGGGACAAAGACCGGGTTCCTCTCAGAATCCAGATGAGGAAGGCCAACGAGGACAAGGTTTGGCGAGTACTGAAAACCAAGATGGTGAAAAACAAGGCCAATCGCCAGCCAACGATGGCAATCAAGCAGGCGAGCAGCCGGGCCAAGAACAGACTCTAGCGGACGCGAGTAGCCAACAAGGGCAAGGGCAACAGCCCGGACAAAGCGATTCTCAGCAATCAGGCCAGCAAAGCGGGGGATCGCAATCGGGCGGCTCTCCGAGCGGAGAGCAACGCAGCGGCTCATCCGGAGGCTTCGGCGGCGGATCCGAGGATATTGCTTCCGCCCTCGACGATTTTCTCAGAGAATTTTCTAGCGATCCTGGCCAGGAATCTCCACTAACCGGACGCGGTTTCGGCGATTGGAACCAGAGACTCCGAACTGTCGAAGAACTGGTGGAACAGCCGGACATTCGGCAACGGCTATCCCAGGCCCGCGAAGAAGCAGAAAGACTCAGGGCTGAGTTCAAGCGCCATGGAGAAATGCCTCAATGGGGCGTTGTCGACGAGGGAATCATAGCTCCGCTCAGCGAAGCTCGCTCCTGGGTGGCCCAGGAATTGGCCCGCCACGAGGATCCGCAGGCACTACAACCGGTGGATAGGGATCCTGTTCCAAGGGCCTACCAAGAATCCGTGAGGAAATACTATGAATTTTTGGGACAATAAAGGAGGACAGCATCGACCAATCGATTAGTTCCCTATGCTAGCGGCGATCACATTTAACGGAGGCAATTGGTGGTGGGTAGCCCTACTCGCGGCGGCCGTATCCATAGCTAGCTCTTACTTCGCCTGGAAAAGCGAAGGCCGTCTCGTCAATGGATTCGTAATCGGTTTTTCATTACGATCCTTAGGAATCTTATTTCTTCTGCTTTGCCTATTAGATCCATACTGGACAGGCGAGCGTCCGGCAAAAGGAGCCAATATCGTAGTCCTCGTTGCCGACAATAGTCGCGGTATGAATTTAAGCGATCAATTGGCTAGTGAAAGCCGTGGAGAATCTCTTAAAGATCGATTGGTTGGCACTGCTGCCTCCTGGCTAACGAATTTGGAGCAATCCTTCCAGGCCCGAT
>DKNL01000166.1 GCA_002474325.1 Opitutales bacterium UBA7389 | reverse complement strand
CTCTGGCTTCGTCGATAGTGACCTCGCGTTCGCTCACAGGAAGGGAACTATTGGTTCGCAGGGATTCTAAGCATATATGGCGCGAGATGCCCGGCAGCTTTTGGTTGTCGAGCGGAGGTGTCGCGACTTCTCCATTTATGACGACAAACACGTTGCTGGAGCTGGCCTCCGTTATTTCGCCGGCATGATTATAGAGAATGGTTTCATCCATACCCGCTTCATGGCTTTGCTGGTAGTGAAGCAGATTTCCGAGCAAGGCGGTAGACTTGATATCGCAATGGTTCCACCGTTGATCCTCGGCGGTTCCAACTCGGAAACCTTTTTCTGTCTTCCGGTCGGGAAAAAGAGGGGGCGGCACTATTTCCAATACTGTGGCAAACACCGTTGGCGGGATCCCAGCGGGGAAGCGGTGCATGCGCCGGCCTTCATTGCCTCGGCTGACATGGAAATAGATACCAAGATTGCCGCCGCCGTTTCTTTCGCTTAGCTCTTTCGCTACGCTTTTCCAAGCTTCATCTGTCATCGGATTATCGATACCGATTGCATCAAGCCCTCTTCGCATTCGATCGATGTGCAATTGCAGAGCGACTGCTCGGCCATTGTAAGAAGGAATCGCCTCATAAATGCCGTCGCCGAACAAGAAACCGCGATCTAGCGGAGAAATCTTAGCTTGGTCGGCAGGCAAATATTCGCCGTTCAAGTAGACGATCATAGGTTCAGGTGAGTTGGTTGAGGCAGAATTGTGATTAAGGGATTTCCGGTTTCTCGAAAGGCTTTCATGCTTAGGAGCGGGTTTATCCCGTGAAAAGTAGAAGAGGCAGTCAGCCTACCCTACCTTATTGCTGAAGGTGTTATTCGATCATCAGTGGTTTGACAAGCCTGGCTGGTTGGGGCTGAATCAGCCCAGCGTGTTGCCATGAGAAGGCTCTATTCGCTACTTCGCCAAGCTCGACTAGACTTGTTTATACGCGGCTCAAGACTGGAAGCGTCATGGCGGCTATCGTTTAAGCGGTCAATTTGTCCAGCGGAAGAGCGAGATGTTTAATATGATTTTGAGCCTAGCGCTGGATGAACTCTTCGCTCACTAATCTTGTCGTCCACGATTCCCATTATTGTCCGTGACTATCAGGGAAGCTCTTTGCTATAAGCATTCTCGATATGAACCGCTCCCGCTTTTTCTTTCTCATTTTTCTATCAGGGCTTTGCATGGGACCGGCCCAGATGCTTTCGGTTAGGGCCCCGAATATCATCTTCATACTCGCGGACGATCTTGGCTATGGCGATTTGGGTTGCTATGGTCAGGAAAAGATTCGGACCCCGCATGTAGACCGGATAGCCAGGGAAGGGATGAAGTTTACTGCCCACTATTCAGGCAGCCCGGTTTGCGCCCCTTCGCGCTGTGTACTCATGACTGGGAAAGATCCAGGGCATGCTTTCGTACGCAATAACCGTGGCATGGCGAGGGGACCCATTCTTGGTAAGCCGGAGATCGAAGGCCAGTTGGCCATTCCCGATGAGGAAGTGACTATTGCCGAAGTCCTCAAGCAAGCGGGCTACGTAACGGGAGGATTTGGAAAATGGGGGCTAGGCGGTCCAGGTACGAGCGGGGATCCGTTGCGGCAGGGAATCGACCGGTGGTTTGGCTATAATTGCCAGGCGGTGGCTCACAATTTCTACCCCACCTATCTTTGGGACAATGATAAGACCATCGATTTGGATAATCCTCCCTTCACGGCCCATGATACGTTTCGTCAAAACGAAGACCCTAATGATCCGGTTAGCTACGAGCGATTCCAGGGCAATGAGTATTCCGCGGACCTGATTTCCGACCAGGCTTTGGAATTCATTAGAGACAACGAGGATAAGCCATTCTTTCTCTATTGGCCGTCGACTGTCCCCCATGTAGCCCTGCAAGTGCCTGACGATTCGCTTCAGGAATATCTAGGCGAATGGGAAGATCCGCCGTACAAAGGCGGGAAAGGCTATATTCCCCATTTCAAGCCGCTAGCCGCCTACGCGGCCATGATAACGAGAATGGACCGCGACATCGGCAGGGCCATGGATCTCGTCGCGGAGCTCGGGCTCGATGAAGATACAATATTCATCTTTACGAGCGACAATGGTCCGCTGCACGGGACGCACGAGAGTTTGGCGGGTACGGACAGTCTTTTCTTTAATTCTCACGGGGGACTGCGAGATGGCAAAGGAACTGTTTACGAAGGCGGCATTCGAGTACCTTGCGTGGTCCGCTGGAAGGGCCGCATTGCCGCTGGCTCCGTGTCGGATCGAGTGACCGGTTTCGAGGATTGGCTCCCGACGCTGGCTGAAATGGCTGGTGGTTCGACAGTTCCTAATGGAATTAATGGTATCAGTTTCGCCCCTACGCTGCTGGGCGACTCGCAACCGGATAGGTCCTTTCTGTATCGAGAATTCGCTGGCTACCAAGGCCAGCAAAGTATCCACGTTGGCGATTGGAAAGCGGTTAGACAGAAACTGATGCCGCGAGGGAATGCTGAGCCCGTAATCAAAACGGAACTCTACAATCTGAAAGACGATCTTGCAGAAACGCGCGATGTGTCAGCTGACCATCCTACAGTCGTGGCTAGGTTGGGAAAACTCATGCGTGACCATCGTGCCTCAAGCGAAGAATTCCCGATTCCCATTTTGGATAACTGATATCGCTGGATTTCGGATGGTTTAAGGCTTAAGGACCTCAATAAAGTAGTGCGTCGCTTTAACCCGCGTCAGTTCGAGCATCCATTCCCGAACGCGAGCTGAAGCTCCGCGATACTTATTATAAGCCCCACCATCTACGAGTTAGTCTTCAGATGATGCAGGACTTCTCTTAGAATCGGCTAATTCCCCGCTTTGTGTTTCTCCTGCACGTGGCACCGAAACTTGGCGTCATCGAATGGGTCATCAGTTTCGCGCTGCCATTCAGCCAGGGCCGTTTTGAGCCGGGATTCAATATCGCTCCAAGAGTTTTCATCCGCCCCATCGCCGCTCTCCGAGCTATGCTGGGCAAGTAGGTTGTGAAATTCCGCTGGGTCTTCGCGCAAATCGTAGAGCTCCCATTTCGGTGGATTGTTCAGGCGGTCCATCGCTTGGCGAGCCGGGTGGCTGGCAGGTAGCTCTTGAGCTAAGCTCCAGGCTTGATCGCCGTCCACCATTTTGCTGGCTCGGCTCTGGCCTCCGATGATATTATAGATAAGTTTATAGCGACCATCGGTAATGGCTCGTCGCGGGAAAAAGGGATTGGCTCCGTGGTAGTGGAATTCCGCAACGAGGGTGTCCCGCCAGTTAGCAACACTATTTTCCTGCAAGACCGGCCTCAGCGATTGTCCATGCAGATTTGCCGGGCGATCCATCCCGACCGCGTCTAGAATTGTAGGGTAAATATCGATACTGCCAACTAGTCTTTCGGAAACGTGAGGCTGGGAAACGCCCGGCCAATCGATGATCAATGGCACGCGCAATCCTGCTTCGTAGCAGCTGGCCTTGCCTCGGGTAAAAGGAGGACCGTAATCCCCGAGAAAGATGATTAAAGTATTCTCGTCGTATCCTTTTTCTTCCAGAAGCTCCATGAGCATGCTAACTGCAATGTCGACGCGATGGACGCAGTTGTAGTAGCCGGCGATTTTTACTCGTTGCTCAGGCGTGTCGATGCCTTGCCAGGGCCACGGGCCGACATCGTTTACGGTCACTAAATTCTCAGGAAACCCTTGCATCTGATCGGGCGGGTATTGCGGGCTTCTGCTTCCATCGGGCAATCGATCACGTTGTACGTGCGGATCGAATACATTAAACATCAGAAACCAGGGGTCCTGGGAATCGTAATCCAGATAGTCTCGGGCAAATTGAATCTGCTTGCGTATGTTTCGAGCCCCAAATCCCTCGTTGGTACGAAAGTCGAACTGAAAACGCTCTTCCGGATCCACGTGGAGCTTGCCTATGATACCCGTTCGATAGCCCACTCGTTTTAGGACGTTGGGTAAGAGGTTGTCGATAAACTGCTCATGCACGCGGAATCCAACATTCGCATTGGCCAATCCATAATGCCCGTTACCGTGTGGATACAGCCCTGTGAACATGCTCGAACGCGACGAACTGAAGGAAGATTGGCTAACGTAAGCCGTTTTGAACCGAA
>DKNL01000220.1 GCA_002474325.1 Opitutales bacterium UBA7389 | reverse complement strand
TCGGAGTAAACTTCTCTAGAGCATCGGAAATCGCACTCACGCTCCAGACAAACATACCCGCGTTCCAAGAGTATTCGCCACTGGAAAAATACGATTTAGCCATTTCCAAATCGGGCTTCTCCTTGAACTCCTCGACCTTGAAGACCTCGATGCCACCACACTCCGACACTGGCTCGCCCTTATGAATATAACCATAACCAGTGGCCGGTTCAGTCGGATCAACCCCTATCGTTACCAGTCTTGGGCTTTCCTCGGCAGCCAAGAAGGCTGCTTTCAAGGAGCGTTTAAAGCCTTCACTATCCTTGACGAAAGCATCCGCGGGCAGCATAGCCAAAGCTGCTTCGGGATCGAGTCGCTTTATCAAAAGCATCGCCAATCCTACCGCGGCCGCAGTATCGCGGCCCACGGGCTCCGCCACAATGTTGTCCTTCGGCAAATTCGGGCAAACTTCTTGAACTCCCTCAACCTGTTCCGCATTGGTGATAACAAATATGTTCTCTGCTGGGATAAAGCCATCTAGCCGATCTACCGTTTGCGAGAGCATGGGCTTGTCCCCCACTATCCGCAATAAGTGCTTAGGTCGTTTAGTTCGACTGAAGGGCCAAAAGCGCTCTCCTTTGCCCCCTGCCATAATAACCACGTATCTTTTTGCCATAACGAAGCCGAAGCTTGTCGACTAAGACAAGAGGTCAACGTTTAATCCTCAGCCCCAACCGCCCTAAGATTAAACGGTTGCCCTAGAGCTCAGCATCCCTACTCCGATTAGAACGATGGAAGAGAGTCCAAAGATGCTCAATTCAGAAGAGCTCGCTCGCTACAGTAGGCATATCCTGCTCGATGAAATTGGAGTATCGGGACAGGAAGCCCTAAAGCGATCGAAAGTGCTTGTCATCGGTGCGGGAGGCTTGGGAAGCCCAGCAGCGATGTACCTGACAGCAGCCGGAGTCGGGCAGATTGGCATTGCCGATTTCGATAAAGTGGAGTTGCACAATCTGCAGCGCCAACTTCTTCACGGGACAAACGATGTCGACCGGGAAAAGACGCTTTCTGCCGAAGCTCGGCTCCGAGATATCAACCCGCATACCCATATAGAGATTCATGCAACAGGCATCACTCCTGAAAACGCGTTAGATCTATTTTCTGAATACGACGCCATTGTCGATGGCTCCGATAATTTTTCGACCCGGTACCTGAACAACGACGCCTCCTTTCTCGCCGGCAAGCCACTCATCTACGGCAGCATCTTTAAATTCGAGGGACAAGTTTCCGTATTCAATCACACCGATAACTCTCCCTGCTACCGATGCTTATTCCCGGATCCTCCGCCCCCAGGCGCCGTACCCAATTGTGGCGAAGCGGGTGTTCTCGGGGCCTTGTGTGGGATAATTGGAAGCATGCAAGCCCTCGAAGCCATTAAATTGCTCGTAGGCTTTGGCGAATCGCTCGCCGGGAGCCTTCTCGTGCTTGACACCTTATCGATGAGGACGCGTAAACTGAACATTAAGAAAGATCCTCAATGTCCGCTTTGCGGAGAGTCACCAAAAATCAATGACATTCGAGATGGATTCTACTACTCTACCTGTGAAACCTATCTCGATCCCATGACTGAAGCATTGAATACCTATCCACTCGAAATTGACGCAACTGAGGCCAAACGAATTTTGGACGAAGGCTCATCAACTACCCTACTGGATGTCCGCGAGCCCTTCGAATACAAGATCGGATCCATACAAGGCTCCAGGAATATTCCAATGAATACGATCCCGCAACACCTCCAGAATATATCAAAAGAGGGACCACTAATTGTCTACTGTCACCACGGTGGCCGCAGTATGCAAGTGACTCACTTCTTACGGCAAAACGGATTCGAGAACGCCATCAATCTGGGAGGTGGCATTGATGCATGGTCTGTCGAGATTGATCCATCAATACAGCGATACTAAAGTTTTAGACGCTTGCGCCGTCCGTTTTAAAAGTCCTCTGAAAATTGAGTTAGCGAGCGATCTTCGAGTGCCCACAACTTAGAATCTTGGGTGGTGTCGGGAGGTCGGCCACCAAATTGGATTGTCTTGCCCGATACAAATGAAAACCCGTCCCGAGGAGCGGCTAAAAATTCTAAAGTCGAGTTACTGAAGCCTACTTCTTGCGAGTCTTCGTAAGTCCTGCAGCCTTTTTGATGTTGTGCAGAGAAGGAACGGAAATACCGAACCTCTTTGCCACCTCCGTACCTTTGCCTCCAGCTTTCAATGCAGAGATGATGTTTTTGCGCAACCCATCGGTGATCACGGTTCTTTTGGCCCGCTTCTTCGGCCCTTTTTTAGCTACAGCTTTTCTAGTCGTCTTCTTAGCCTTGCGACCCCGCCCTTTGTTTGGCGTTCCACCGAGCGTTTGCAGAGCGGCGATCAAATCTTCGCGAGTTTCGAAACCCGCGTCCTTGTGCAGGTTAACGATGCGCTTGCGCTGTTCAGCGGCCGCCTTCTTCTCCAGCGATGCCAATTTAGCCTTAGTTGCTTTGATAGCTTTTAAAGTATTTGATATCATGGCGGACGAGAAAAATCGCTAAACTATATAAATCAACCCAATTCTTTATAGACTGTGACCAATTTTCTATTTATGTGATGTTCAATTCTTCTGCTACGTAGAATTCCTCAGAAATATCCAATAAAAACTGAATTATATTGTCATAGATGCGTAACCGCCATCTACAACAAGTTCCTCACCTGTTATAAACGATCCTGCCTTTTTGGAGGCCAGCAGCAGCGTCGCTCCAATAAGCTCTTCCGCATTGCCAAATCGATTCATAGGCGTGTGTCCCATGATTTTCTCCACTCTATCTGAAGTAAGCACTTTACGATTTTGTTCCGCCGGGAAAAAACCAGGAACGAGCGTATTCACTCTTATATTGTGCGGGGCCCATTCACGAGCCAGATTTTTGCTCAAATTGTGCACGGCGGCTTTGGTCAGCGAATAGGTGAATACACGCGACAGCGGTATTAAACCCGACATCGAACCTACGTTTATAATAGAGCCTCCCTGTCCCAAATCTATCATCTTCTTTCCAAAAGCCTGGCAGGCGACAAACACTGATCGTAAATTCAGCTCCAAGATAGATCTAAATTCTTCGTCTGAGATATCCAAATATGGTGTGGCGGCATTTCCACCTGCACCATTAACCAGGATATTCACTTTCCCCTGCTGAGACATAACCGTTTCTAAAACGAATTCAACCGAATCCCTATCTGTAGCCTCGAACGGTAGGAACGCAGCTTTACCTCCGATCGATTCCATTCGCTCCATCCTCACCTTAGCCTTCTCTTCGCTTCTTCCCAGCAAATAGACAAAGGCCCCTGCCCCCGCTAAGCCTTCCGCCATGGAGCCACAGAGCTCCCCTGTCCCTCCGGACACAACAGCAACCTGACCTTTTAAACTGAATAGATTATCTATATATGATGACATAATTCCGATTTATTTAAGTTTATTACGCTATAGCACTCTTTAGAAAGTCCAAATCCCAAGGTGAACGGCCGCACTCTTTGCCCAACTTATTGAAGGCGTCTATTTCTACCTCCGAAAACAAGAGGCCTCCGTTCCGTTCTGACAACTTAGCGGCTTCCGCCTCCATTTGCCCGGGCAACAAGCAAGATTTATTGCCATGCCCAAGAATATCTTCGATCACTGCCTTAACATTTTCGGATTGGCTGCGCTTCTTGGCGAAAAGTCCGCCGGAAATCGCTTCTGGATGAACGACCTGGAAATAAAAGCATGGAGCCCGTTTTTCGTCGTCGTCATCTTCGATCCATCGACTTCGCAAAGTAGGCAAGGACCCTCCAATTAGAGCCGCGACCAATTCATTCACAAGGGACAAGCCGTATCCTTTGTGGGCGCCAAACGGAAGCAAAGCCGACACTTGATGCGGATCCTGAGTCACATTACCCTCGGCATCTACAGCCGCGTCCGGAGGCAACTTCATTTTCTCACGTTTGATCTGCTCGACACGACCCATTGAAACGACTGAGGTTGCCCAATCAATGATGATTGGAAACCCGAGAGATTCAGCTGTCGGGAAGCCCCATGAATGAGGGTTAGTCCCCAGTGTCGCGAACTTCCCTTCAAACGGAACCACCTCGGTTAACGCCGCTGTACAATTCGTATAAGCTAAATATCCTCTATTTGCAGCCTCCAACATGTAACCACCTCCCCAAAGGTAATGGAAAGCATTATCCACCGCCACAATCCCAACTCCGTATGTATCAGCAAGTTCTATACATCTTTCCAATGCAAGGTATCCCGTCGATTGACCTAGCTTGCGCTGGGCGTTCCAGATCTCAACAGCTGGGAAACGCGATTCCTTCTTGATGATTTCGGCACTAGGAATGCAGCCTTTGGAGCCGCTGCCGAACAAATCATCCAAGTGCAACGCCTTGATCGCATTATGCGTCCTGATTCCATGACGCGATGCTTGAGCACAAAACCTAGCCGCGTCTCTAGATTCATCTTCATCATATCCGCGCTTTCGATAGGCGGCAACTACAAGCTCATTGTGGTCTTTTTCGGTTACAACAAAGCGTTCCATATCCTTTGGTTCGACTAAAATTCGTTACCTTAGGCAAGCATCGTATTCTTTTCTGGTTTTCCCACGCGATTTCATGCCTGGTGTTTCATCCGGATTTTTTGGTGAAGGATGGGGTTCGGGACTTGGCCTAACAAAACCCTTAAGGGCGACTTCAAACCCTTGTTTCTGGCAGTGCGAATAAGTTTCAAGTTCCCCCTATTGGCCAGGACCTTTCCAGTCTTCCTCCGGTTGGATCCGTACCTCCGCCACCGGCTGATTCTTTTTCGCAAGAGCTATTACGGCCTACTGGCCATTAGAGCTTGTTCAAGATTGAGGAAATCGTCTATCCATTAGGCATGACCGAGGAAATCGATCAAATTCAGTCTTTCATTGAAAATCTAACCCAAACGAAAATCGCCCTTTCTCCAAAGAGATGTGCACATTTTATCCTACGCGAATGTCAAGCTAGGCGTCCGGAATTTAGGTTGGGATAACGATCCCCGATTAGCCCTCTTATTTTCTAGCCCACAGCCAACCACCGCTATGAATATTCGAAACAGCAAACCTTGGAATCTGCCGGAGTCGACGGCCACACCCGAAGACGACTATTTGAATCGCAGAAAATTCCTTAAAGCGGCCGGCTTAAGTTCAGGCGCCCTGATCGGCGGATCCATAGCTCGAGCGGCCACCGGAGGATTCCCTTCCACCAAGAACGAAAACTTCCTTCTCGAGTCGCTCGAACCAACTGAATTCGATCTCATCGCGGGATATAACAACTTCTACGAGTTTTCCTACGACAAAGGCGAAGTCCAAAAGCTGGCCAACCAAGGATGGAAGACCGAGCCTTGGACGATCGAAATAGCGGGTCACGTCGACAACCCCATGAAGATCGACGTGAACGAGCTCATCAAAAAAGTCGGCGGCATCGAGCAGCGCGTCTACCGATTCCGATGCGTTGAAGCCTGGTCCATGGTGATTCCCTGGGACGGATTTAAACTGAGCGCTCTTATCGACCTAGTTCAGCCGAATTCCAAAGCGAAATTCCTGAAGTTCACCACCTTCTACGACCCCGAATCCGCTCCAGGCCAAAAGGGCGGTTCGATCGATTGGCCTTACGAAGAGGGTCTGACCATAGAGGAAGCCAGAAATGAACTCACCCTTCTGGCGACTGGCATTTATGGAAAGCCGATCCCCAACCAAAACGGGGCTCCCATTCGGCTGGTCGTTCCTTGGAAGTACGGCTTCAAGAGCATTAAATCGATCGTTAAAATAGAGTTTACGAGTAAGCAACCAATGAATACTTGGCAAGCCTTGCAGTCACGCGAGTATGGCTTCTACGCGAACGTAAACCCAGAGGTCGACCATCCTCGTTGGTCACAATCAACCGAGCGCATTATCGGCTCTGGTTTTTTCAGCAAACGCAGGGATACGCTGATGTTCAACGGCTACGAAGAGCAAGTAGCCCACATGTATAAGGATCTGGATCTTCGCCGCTTCTACTAGATAGGCACAGGAACGGGATACTCTAACGGCGAAATTGCGTTTCATGAATCGGTTCGCTCGCATTCTACGCAATCGGTGGCTTATCTACCTTCTACTTTGCTCGCCTATTATATTTGTATTCAATCCTTACATACTATGTGATACGGAGTTCCGGGCAGATCCGGCAAAATACTTACTGGAATATGTTGGGCTCGCATCGACGTACATCTTCGCGATTGTCATTTCCCTGACTCCGCTCAGACGGATATTCCCCAAGTCAACCATCGTCAACAGCCTAGCCTTTCATCGCCGTCCACTGGGAGTGAGCGTGTTTGCCTACGCCTTACTTCATTTTCTGATCTACTACTTTTACACAGGAAGCTGGTCGGAATTCGTCAACGACTGGGAGAAACTTTTCATTCTCTCCGGGATACTGGCATTCATGTTTCTGCTTCTAATGGCGATCACCAGCAATAATCGTATGGTTCGGAAACTTGGGTCGCGGAATTGGAAGCGGCTACACCGGCTCGCCTATATCGTCCTATTCCTGATAATCTATCACCAGGCAACCCAAGAAAAGACCGGCTTTCGCGAGACGGCTCTGATCTTCACTCCCGTTTTGGCCTTACAATGCTGGCGGATAATTCTGGCCGGCAAGGCCTCTTTGGACAAGCGAAACGCTTCCGCAAACCAGCCTAAATTGGATTGACGAGGTGACGACCAAACCGTCGAGCATTAGTCGTGCTTGCACTGTGGGCGGCCATCAAAAGCAGGCCTTTAAAGAGCCGAGGAGCTGGGTAAACATTGTGGACACAGAGCGAGCCTCTGAGAACATTCGATTTATCGAAACCCAGAATCAGTTCCGTGCGTAGAATTTTAAAGTACGACGACTAACAACTCGCTCGCCACTCGCTATTTCGCCATCGCCTTCAATGCTTCGCTCATGGGAATGGCGTTTCTCTATCTTTCCGCCTTCGAGTCGAGCCGTGCCTTTCTCATCGACAACTACGGACTCACACCATCTACGCTCTTTATCGGTACAGCGGCGTTGATTTTCGGCATTTATCTCCTGCTTTTAAATCGATTCCAGCAAATGGCCACTAACCCACTGGCTCAGCTTATCAAGCAGGTGGAAACCAATCCTCTATCCAACGCATTCTCTGCGAAAGCGAAGGTGATGGAAGTGGATCGTTTCCGCTACCTTCTCGAAAACCGATCGCTAATGGTAGAAAAACTGGAGGATCGAATCCACGACATTCCAAAGAGCGGGGAAACCTTTGGCTTAGCCAATAAACAGCGTTCAAACCTCAACACCCGCAAGTACTCCAACGCCTCCTCCAAAGTCCTGACTTTCATCAGGGGATATCCTAATTTCCAATAGCCGATCGACAACAGCATTCTCGGCTCAGAATTGATTTGATACCCATCGACTGCTGCCCCTACGTTCCTATCCGACAACGGTCCAAGTCGCATGCAACCGCAAAATCTACCCATTCTTATCACTGGCGGAAATGGAAATATAGCCCGCCTGCTAGCCAAACGCCTCCTTAAGGACGGCCATAGCGTCACTTGCCTCGACATTACGGATCCCAATACCGATTCGACCGTGGAAGGGGTAGACTATTTCACTGGAGATATATGCGACGGGCCGCTCATCGAGGAGATCCTTAAAGACCGGTCCCCGAAAATCGTCTTTCATCTGGCATCTCTTCTCTCGGGCAGCTCGGAGGCTGATCGCAAACGGGCCTTCCAGGTAAATGCCCAATCCACCTTCAACCTCCTAGAGTTGGCATTGGCCAACGGAAAACCGCGTATCCTATTTCCGGGCACAGGAGCCTCCTACGGATCAGACATCCCGGCAAACGTGCCCGAGAATCAGCCTCAATGGCCGGAGAATATCTACGGTGTAACCAAGATTTTCAACGAGCGTCTCGGGGCTTACTACACGATGACTCACGGGATGGATTTCCGCTGTCTGAGACCTCCACTCGTTCTCTCCCCATACGCTCCACCCGCAGCCTTAACCGCCTATGCATCTCACGCCTATGTTGCCGCTGCCAAAGGAGAACCCTTCGTGTTTCCAGTCTCGCCAGACATCGGCATGTCAACGATCTATATCGAGGACCTCGTAGAAGGTTTCGTCCAACTAGCCTATGCCGACCAAGGGCAGCTTTCCCGCCACGCCTACAACCTGCATGCCTTTTGCCCAAGTGCCCAGGAAATCGCCGATTCAATCGTCAAGCTGAGACCGAATTTTCAATACAGCTTTGAGCCGGATAATGTCGTCGAGTCGCTATTAAAGACCGCAGCGAAAGTTTTCCAAGACGCTTCCGCTCGCCACGATTGGGGATGGAACCCGATTAGCGATCTCGACGAGTGCTCTCAGGCTATTTTCAAGCTATTGGAACCGCGGCAGAAGCTGGCCTGAGCAAATTCCAAGAATCGATGCCATCACGAACTCTCCTCAACTTCGTCCTCCTGCTAGTCGGCATTTTCACGAAGGATTCCATCGCTGAGAACCGTTCGCCCTACGGGCCGCTCTTCAACGACCTCTGCGTACTCTACGGTTATCAAGCAAATTCCAATTACATTCTTAGTCTACGGATCTTGTGCGCCTCGCTGTCGCCGATGTAGATATCCCCGTTAGCATCGAGGAAGATACCATGTGGACGCGCAAGCTTGCATTGCAGCGGATTTCCATCGGGTCCGTCGCCTTTTTCTCCGGTTCCAACGATGAGTTGTAGATTCCCGGTAGCTGCTTCGATAATACGGATCGTATGGCTTTCCGTATCCACCAAATACGCATCTCCATTCGACGCTAGTGCGATTCCCTTGGGGCCCGACAAGGTCGCCTCTACAGCCGGTCCGCCATTTCCAGTAAACCCTTTTTCTCCCGTGCCAGCTTTATGATGCATCAGGCCCGATTCCAAATCGAGTTTGTAGACTTGGTTGCCGTTCCGTAACACCAGCCAGAGATTTCCTTCCGCATCGAAATCTAGGGTTCTCGGTCCATTTAAATCAGCAGCGGCGAATCGCTCGCCGTCTCTAGAAACGCCGTTCTTTCCTGTACCCGCAAAGGTGCTGATTATGCCCGTATCCATATCTATCAATCGTACGCGATGATTACCGATATCGGCGACGTAGAGATTTCCTTTTGGACCAAACTGGATACTGTGAGGACGGCTCAATTGCGCCTCATTCGCTGGACCTCCATCGCCGCTAAATCCCGCCTCCCCTGTTCCGGCAATCGTCGTAATTCGGCTGAGCTGCAAATCGACTTTCCGGATAGCGTGATTGAGCATGTCGGCAATATAGAGATTTCCCTCATCATCGAACCGAATTTCGTGAGGGCGGTGCAACGACGCCTGAAGGGCTGAGTCCCCATCGCCGCTGAACTTTCCCTCTCCATTGCCAACAACCGTAGTAACGTTCCCTTCACTGTCGATTCTTCGTACCGTGTGTCCTGTGTATTCACAAAACCACAACGCTCCATCCGGTCCTCGGATCACTCCAAAAGGGTTATCAAGCAATGCCCTGTCAGCGCTCCCATCAACAGTCCCTTGCTCTCCTGTACCCGAGACGGTTTCAATTGTCGCTTGGGAAATAGGATCGGAAACTGGAGTGCAGGCCGCCAACAACACGAAAATAGAATGGAAAAGGAGAAACTGCTTCATCACCCTTCGTTCTCTATGACGCAGATACTCTGCTGTCGAGTACAGACTCTTCATTTGTCAAAATAATTTAATGAGTCCTCTATGACTGGGTTGCAGAACGCATTCCAATAAGCGTTTTTGGTAAAGCCTGGCATGATGC
>DKNL01000133.1 GCA_002474325.1 Opitutales bacterium UBA7389 | reverse complement strand
ATTTAATCCTTCGAATCGCTTGAGACGTAGGGCAATAGTGCGTTGAGCTCCGCCAGTACGGCTCCGGTTCCGTTGGCCACCGCACTTAACGGATCTTCAGCGATTGTAACGGGTAGTCCAGTCCGCTCGCACAGCAACTGATCGATGCCTCGCAATAGTCCTCCGCCGCCAGCGAGGACGAACCCTCGGTCGACAAGATCAGCGGAAAGTTCGGGAGGACAACGCTCAAGGGCACTTCTAACTGCTTCGACGATGGCGTTGACGGTATCGTTCAAGGCTTCTCGTATCTCTTGTGACGATACTTGGATGGTCTTTGGCAAGCCGGCCACGGCATCCCGTCCTTTAACTTCTAAGGTCATTTCCTCGTCGAGCCCGTAGGCCGATCCGATCCGTAGCTTGATTTCCTCGCTGGTTCTCTCGCCGATCAACAAATTATAGGCACGCTTCATGTAGTTGATGATGGCGGCGTCCAACTCATCTCCACCCACCCGGATGCTCTTCGCGTAGACGACTCCCGCTAGGGATATGATAGCCACTTCGGTAGTACCACCTCCTATGTCCACTATCATGTTAGCAGCAGGTTCTTCCACAGGCAGGCCTACCCCGATAGCGGCTGCCATGGGCTCTTCTAGAAGCATGACATCTCTAGCCCCGGCATGGGTCGCACTCTCTTTAACCGCCCGTTTTTCGACTTCGGTGATCCCGGAGGGTATGGCGATTACCACTCGAGGCGGAATGATCTTAGCCGTTTGTACCTTCTTGATGAAGTAGCGGAGCATCGCCTCGGTGATATCGAAATCAGCGATGACGCCGTCTTTCATCGGCCTAATGGCTGTAATGTTCCCCGGCGTTCGGCCGAGCATCTTTTTGGCTTCGACACCGACAGCCAAGACTCGCCGAGTCCCGCTGTGGATCGCGACGACGCTCGGCTCCCGCAAAACGATTCCTTTGTCTTTCGAGTAGACCAGGGTATTTGCCGTTCCAAGATCGATACCGATATCGTTTGAGAAAAGACCGAGAAAATTGCGAAACATGAATGGATAAAAGGCTCAATGAAAGGGCATTTTGTAGCAAGCATTTTAAACAGAGCTCTGCCTAAAAGCAATTTTGAATACGATAAAAAGCTGCTAAACGCCCGATATAAAAATTGTTGGGCGGAGTCTTTTGGCCGCGGTTCGGGCTTTCTCTCTCCCCACGAACTGAGTGACTGGTCGCTAGGCCATAACTATACTCCGTTTCCCTTGCCGGTAACACATCTAAGCGTAACCGGATTTCAAGGACATCGTTCAAGAGCTGCTAGAGGTCGTTTTTTCCTCTGGAGCCGCTTTTTCCTCTGAAACAGCTTTCTCTTCCTTATCCACGGAAAGAGGGGTTTCGATGGGCCTTTTGACTTCGGGTTCCTCATCCATGGCGTTTCGGATATCGTCTTCGATCGTGCTGGTCGCTTTCTTGAATTCCTTGATCGATTTTCCGACTCCGCGAGCGAGCTCAGGAAGTTTTTTCGCTCCGAAAAGGAGGATGAAAACGATAAGAATAACAACGACTTCGGTCCAATTGAGATTCTGGATAAATGCTAGTGTATTGACGGTTTCCATTTTGAAATTCTTTGGTGTTTTGGGCTTTAGAGCGATAAGCATTACCAAGTTGCCGAATTTTGGCCGGCGTGGCAATGCTGCTTTGCGATGGATATTTCGTTCAGGGTATTGTGGCGCGGCTTATTGTTTAGCGTCGGTGTCGGCCGGTCCGCTTTGCTGCCTATTTAAAAAAGTATTTGGACCATCGAACTGCTCGCTTTCAAAGAAGCCGTGCAGTTGGCGAATCCGGGTAGGATGACGCATTTTCCGCAAAGCTTTGGCTTCGATTTGGCGGATACGCTCGCGAGTGACTTTGAATTGCTTGCCCACCTCCTCGAGGGTTCGGCTATAGCCGTCGACGAGTCCGAATCGAAGCGAAAGGACACGTCGCTCGCGTTCGGTCAAACTGTCGAGAACGTCGATAATCTTTTCTCGAAGTAGGCTGAAAGCGGTTTGGTCGTAGGGATTTTCGGCAGACTTGTCTTCGATAAAATCACCAAAATTAGTGTCATCGCCATCGCCGACAGGGCTTTGCAGGGAAATTGGCTGCTGGGCCATTTTCATGATAGTCTGGACTCTCTCGACCGGAAGAGCCATCTCCTCGGCGACTTCTTCGGGCGTTGGTTCGTGTCCATACTCTTGAAGAAGTTGTTTCTGAACTTGCATCACCTTATTCAGCGTCTCGATCATGTGCACGGGGATACGGATGGTGCGGGCTTGATCGGCGATCGAGCGAGTAATGGCCTGTCGAATCCACCATGTAGCGTAGGTGGAGAATTTGTAGCCGCGCCGGTACTCGAATTTCTCTACAGCCTTCATGAGGCCCATGTTTCCTTCTTGAATGAGATCGAGGAAGGACAGGCCGCGATTCGTGTACTTTTTGGCAATCGAAATTACGAGGCGAAGATTGGCTTCCACCATTTCCGTTTTCGCTCGATGGGCATCTTTGAGATGAGTACGGACATCGGCGATCAAGCGAACGAGTTTCTCGGGATCGAGACGGTGCTTGTCGTGGATTTCCTCCAACTCTACCTTCAAAGCGTCGGTGTTGATACGGGCGTCTCTTTGGGTTTTCGGTTTGCGGGCCCGATCCAAATCGCGATTGATCCGGCTAATCCGGCTCAGATCTTTGCCCATGGCCTCGTCGATATGCTCTTCGTATACCTTAAGCTTGAAGAAGAACTTCGGAAAATTGGCTCGAAGCGTATTTTCCTGCTTTCGGAATTTGGAGCGGATCTTTTTCCGCTTGTCGGTATCTTCTTCGGCTCGCAATTCTCCCCAGGTTTTCAGCATGCGCTTTTGGGTTTTGCACGATCGGTCTAACAGCGTGGGCAGAGCCTGGAAATAGGATTCCCGGTTCTCAATTTTCTTGTCGATGACAATGCGATCGAAGCGTTCGTCGCGATTGAGCAATTTTTCCGCAAGGTCGAGAGTGAATTCCGATGTGATTCCAACTGAAAAAAGGGTTTCTTGGGCTTTTAGCTCAGCGTTTTCAATGCGCTTGGAGATTTCGACTTCTTGTTCGCGGGTCAGCAAAGGAACTTGCCCCATTTGCTTGAGGTACATGCGAACCGGATCGTCGAGAATATCATGCCCGCTGGTTTTCGTTTGAGCCTCCTCTTGCTCTTCTTGTTTCGCCTTAAAGGAGTCAACCTCGCTTGGGTCCAGAATCTCGATTTCGAGATTCTGAAGAATGGACACGATGTTATCGATTTCGTCCTGGCGATTAACGCCTCCCGGCAATGCTCCATTGATATCGCTGTAGGTGAGGTACCCTTGCTCTTTTGATTGACGAATGAGCAAGCGAATTCTCTCGTTCACCTGATGTTTCGACATTCCTTTTTCAGAACTGACGTCGCTTTTCTTTTTGCGTGGCATTTTTTGGATGGCGCGGGTTACAATGGGTTGGATTACGGGTGTTACGCGGCTAACAGATTTGCGGTGGTTGGTTCTTAATATTCTGTAACTTTACAATTTTGTCAAAAAGAGAGATTGAGTTCGCGCTTTGTTCGGATTGTTTCCGGGCAATTTCAAGTTTTATCTTCTTTATCTGCTGATCTGCGAATTTGACTGTTAATCGCTTTACCGCTTCGTTTGCCAATCGGGCGGGGTTTTCGTATTCCGGCTTGTCGAAAATCAAGTCAACGGCGAGTGCTCTGAGTTCGGCCTTTTCTATCTGGTCGTTAATAGAATCGGGTCCATTCCACATGTCATGGAGAATAGCGTTTAGGACTAAATTGAGCAGTTCTCCCTCTGGAGAGATTGTATCGATCCATGTCTCGTCAACTGCATGAGCTATTTTCCTGCTGATTTCCTCCTCGTTTAGGCAAAGGGTGAGTAGGTCGCGTTCTACTGTGTGGGTAGGTTTACCATTATTTGGTTCATTCTGGACATGCTCTTTGGGGTTCCTCGCTCTTTTGGCTTTTGATTGCTGGTTTTTGAAACGGGCGAAGTCTCGAATGGCAGCTGCTGTCTCGATTTCCAGGATTACGGCGATTTGCTTAACAAATTCGGCCTGAGCTGTTTCCGAATCCGCTTTTAAAATCGCGGCGAAAAGCTCGCTCGCCGCCTTGGCCTTGGCTTGTGGCGAGAGTTCCTGAGGCTTGTCGACGATGGCGTTTGCGGCGAAGGGCATGGCATCAATCTCCC
>DKNL01000083.1 GCA_002474325.1 Opitutales bacterium UBA7389 | reverse complement strand
GATGCACTCCCTCATCCACGGAGAAATCAAGCCGATCGGATCCTTCTCGGAGAACAAGATGGATGTCATGCAAAGCGCCGACGGCAAAGACACGGACTACCACGATGGGCTGATCGCAGTCGAGGGCCTCGAGCAACTCGAAAATCTAGCGGAGTCCCACACGCCCTTTTTCCTGGCGATCGGATTCATCAAGCCCCACCTCCCGTTTGGAGCTCCCAAGCGCTACATGGATCCCTACGAAGGAATCGAACTGCCTCCGATACCCCATCCTGAAAAACCTGACTGGCAAAGCACCTGGCATGCATCAGGCGAATTCACCAATCAGTACTACCACTACGGAAAAGATCCTAACGTTGACAAAGAATACGCAGAACAAGTACGCAAACATTACGCGGCTTGTGTCAGCTACGTTGATCATCACGTGGGAGAAATTCTAGCCAAGCTCATGGAGACCGGCCGCAACAAAGACACCATCGTCGTCCTCTGGGGTGACCACGGTTGGCACCTCGGTGAACACGCTATTTGGGGCAAGCACTGCCTCTTCGAAGAAGCCTTGCGATCACCTCTCATCATATCTGTTCCTGATATGAATAATCCTGGCACAAAGACCGATGCCGTCGTCGAAACCTTAGATCTATTCCCCACCCTGTGCGAACTCACTGGATTGGACTACCCCGATTTCACTCATGGCACGTCGCTGGTTCCTCAAATCAAGAATCCAAACGCTAGAGGCCATACTGCATATGCCTATACCGGCCGAGCCCGGACTATACGAAACGCCAACCACCGCCTGACAATCCACAATGATGGCTACGTAGAACTCTACGATCACACTTCCCCTGAAAAGGAAACCAAGAACGTGGCCGAGAAAAATCCAGCTGTGGTCAAAGCGCTCACAGCCCTAATCAATCAAAAAGGAGCGGAAAACTAGGAGAATTCGATACTGTAGGCTTGGTCCTTAAAACTCATGACTGGATTCTTACTGCTAGATCCCTGCATCCAGAATCGAGCAAAAAGCATCCCGCATCAAAAACATGCTCTTACGGACTCAAAGTCGACGCATCCAGGGGTCCGTTCACATCCAAATACTTTTCTCGTACGGTTTTGATATCGGCTGCGCTTACCGGGCTGGCATTGTTTCCAAATGACGAGCGTACATAAGTCAAAACCGCCGCTAATTCCTGATCGCCGACTAGACTTTCAAAGCCGGTCATAGGTACCTGTCCGGGATAGTTTCTGCCGTTAACTTCTATAGGCCCCGAAAGCCCTTTGAGAGTGATCTTTATAAGCGTTTCTTTGTCGCCTTTTACCCAGCGGGTATTTGCCAGTGGCGGGAACCCCGCTTCGGGCAGGCCCATGCCGTCAGGCTGATGGCAGGTGCCGCAAAAGCCCTCCCGCGAATAGACTTCCAATCCCAACTTGAGAAACTCGTCTTCAAAGCCCTCTCCCTGCGCCCGATAGTTTTTATCGGTGGCACTCGGGTGCACAGGTCTACCCAGCAGCCCTGACTGCGCGTACTCGTAGCTGTAGCGAGCCACGTCGCTATCGAGTCCATGCTCCTTGACTTTCTCAACAATGGGCAATCCGATTTCCGCTGGCAACCAAGAGGCAGCGACGAGAGCCTCTAATCGAACGCGACTATGAGGATCCCGGGAAGCAGACTCCACGAGTTCAATTGCAGCAGGAAGCTGATCGATATTGTATCGGGCTACGGATACAGCCGCGCTGCGAATGCGATGATCGCTCGAGGAAAACAGCGCTTCTAGCAATTCCAAATCTACCGCGTTGTGTCCCCAGCCAACCCAAAGAGCTTCCAGCTTTAGACGCTCGTCGTTCTGCTTAGCAGCCCAGGATTTCAGCGCTGGCAAAACCTCTTCCGAATCCCGGCCACGAAGCTCGCGGCGAACGCGATAACGCGTTCGCAACTGGGGATGCTTCAATGTTTCCAGCAGCTCGGGAATCGATGCTCCATGGACTTTTGCCGGCTTCATCAATGGTCGAGATGGATAGGTAACCCGGTAGATTCTCCCGTGAACGTGGTCGCGCAGCGGATCTCTGGCATTATGCTGCATGTGGCCAATCAAAGCGTTGTGCCAATCGGCTACGTAAAGCGATCCATCTGGGGCGAATTCCAAATCGACGGGCCGAAAATTCAAGTCGTCAGAAGAAAACAGATCCTGGCGCCATTTGGCGGTAAAAGCTGATCCCTCTTCCAACAACTGATGTTGTTTTGCTCCCAGAAATCCGATTGTGTTGTTGAAAAGGAGATCGCCTTGAACGTCCTCGGGAAAGTGGGAGCTGGATACGATCTCCAAACCGGATGTAGGGCGCACAAAACTATCGGTCAGAATCTGGGGCGCCAGCATGTTGTATCCATAAATTGGCTTTACCGATGCCGGCGTCAGCCAGCTGACCGTTGGATTGGAGGTGTGGAGGAAAAAGCCTTGTCCATAATCGTCAAAGGCAACGCCCCATGGATTGGGCATATTTAGCTGAGCGATACGAGTTAGCTTCCGGCGGCTTGGGTCGTACCTGAAATAGCCTCCCCAAGACCCGCGCTCCGGACCGTAAATCGTCTCGATATTGCTATGAAGAAAGTAGCCCTCCCCCATGATGATGGCGCCCGAAGGATCAACGCAAAAAGCGCTAATCGCATGATGCGTATCGTGATCGTCGAATCCACTAACAATGTATTCTCTTGCGTCATACTTATCATCCCCATCGATGTCCTTGAGCAATACTAAGCTATCGCTTTGAGAAACATACACCCCTTCCATGGCAATTTCAAAACCTATGGGGATATGCAAGTCATCGGCGAAAACGCGTAGACTGTCCGCTTTGCCATCACCATCAGCATCCTCGAAAATCAACAGCTTGTCTGCCGGCTTGGGATCTCCGATTTGGTAGTGCGGATAGCTTGGCATAGTCGCAACCCAGAGTCGGCCTTGATTGTCGAAGGCAATCTGACTTGGGTTCGCCAACTCGGGGAACTCTTTTTCGGAGGCGAATAACTCCATCCGGTAGCCTTCCGCAGTTTCAATTTTCGATTCTGACTCTCTCCCAGGCAGATAATCGATCGTCCCGTTTTTAGCACTTACCGTGTAGTTAGTCGGCACCTCAGGCAATGGGTGCGTTTTGGCGTCTTCCGCCCCTATATCGAAAGGCTGACCATTCAAAGCGGCCCAAATAGCTCGCTCGCGAACGTCTGTCATTTCCTCGATCTTCCTCAGCTCGTCTGGATAATTCTGTGGGCCGAAAGGAGCGTAACGCTGGCCATAAACATGAACTCCATTGGGTATCTTGAAGTTATTCAGCCATGCCCAGTTCTTCTCATTAACTACCTCATTAAGCGTATCGCGAATCCCTTCGCGTATCGATCGACTTCCGAAAATGGATTCAGACAGAAACCGAGCTAGTTTCCGGTACCCCGCATCATTGAGCAAGACGCCGTCGTTGGTCAAAACGTCGCTTCCGTTATACCACTGCTTCGAGGCGTTGAAAGCATCCACGAAAAGTACGCCATGATTAGATGCTATCTTAGCCATAGCATTGGAATAAAGTTCTAGATTCCGATTGATTGATTCGCCGTCCGGACCGTCGAAATCGCGTGGCTTCTCCTCGAAAGCGATTGGTGAAACCACCACTAGCTTAGGTGGCCCGTAACCATTGTATCGCTGCGTAAGCGTGTGCTTCACAAATCCCTCAAACTCTGTCTTGTAGCGCTCTAGCCCGTCCTCGCCATCGAAAGAAGAATTGTAGCCGAAGAACGCGATAATCGTATCGGCCCGCAAGCGAGTCAACCACTGGTCAGGCGACTCGAAATGACCCTCGCTCTTAGTGTCGATCTGAAACTCATCTTTGACCAGCTCCTTCGCTCCCGGAAACGCGAAGTGAAACTCGTAATGCCGACCGGGATGGGGGCGAAACCCTGGCGTGTTTCCCTCATCGGCCATATTACGGATTTTGAGATCCTTGCCCGGAAAACTCAGGTACATTTCCGTTTCAAAATGGCCAAACTTCATCATTCGGGAGGCCATTCCTGTTCCAACGATAACCACACTCTCGCCTTGGCTTGGCTCAATTCGTTGGGCCATGCCAGTTAGAGAAAACAGAAATACCGCTACACAGGTAGCTAAACGAATAGAGGTTTTCATTGTGTTCTAAATTAGGTTACGTTTGAAAGATTCGATCGCTATTTAAGCAGGTCCTCTGGTTTGAGACCCTTTTTGTATTTATCTCCAAAGCCAGAATTATTCGGATCGTAATCTCCGGCAGTTTCCGTCTTCAGGCCACTAGCCGGAATTAGATCTTCGCGTGAAAGAGCCCAAAGAATGCCTTGAATGGCGAAGCGGCGCATCATGGATACTTTGAAGTCATAGGGATGCCCCAGCGTCGTCATGAAAACCCGAGCATGATTGAAGCCATGACTATGCGTTTTCGTCCAGGCAACAGGATTAGAAATTGGATACCGATTGAGCTGACCCCGCTCTTCCTTGTTCGACTGTAGCGACTTTCCGTTGAGCAAAAATTGCGGGTCCCCCACAACCGTATCGCCCCCGCCTTCCACGTGATAGAGCCATGAATAAGCTTCAAAAGTTTCCATACCCCTAAGAATTGGATGGCCCTTGGCAGCCGAATCAAGCGTCACGCTTGTCAGGGTTCTATGCCCGTCAGAAAAGTGACCATGATGCGTGATCCACTTCTGTCCTAGAAGTTCCCGCGTCAATTCGCCGCCAGCAAAGCTGTGGATGAAGGTGGGGTCGTCCTGATAGCCCCATCCCGCGTGAGGGGAATCCTGAGTAAACCGGAATGCATGAGTCGACGTTCGAAAGGCGACCACCGGTTTCCCCGATTCGAGATAGT
>DKNL01000158.1 GCA_002474325.1 Opitutales bacterium UBA7389 | reverse complement strand
GTCATTTTGCCTCAGAATTCCGTAACGGTGACCGATCGTCTTTTCCCTTTCTATTAAGATGGGCTCAGCGATTAGACCTGTATCGCGAGTTCGTTTCACCCAGGACAAATGGGCCTCTCTCAATCGTGAAATCGTATCGGCATAAACAGGATCGCCAGCGAGATTCTTGACTTCAAAGGGATCCATCCAGGTGTCGTAGAGCTCCTCCACAGGCTTGGTCGGGGAGAAATAGTATTCCGCTTCCGGAGGCAATGCTCGCGATTCGTGCAGTTGCCGCAGTTCTGCCATGGTTGCCCCTTTTTCTGGCGTATTCATATATTGGTAATAAGTTTTGAGCGGTTCGTAATTTCGAATGTACTTAAACCGCTGATCTCTGGCCATGCGGATAATGTCGTAACGTTCATCCATACGGTCGCGGGCCCCAAAAACATAGTCTCTCGCAGAGGCTGCCTTGGGCCCTAGAAACGGGCGGCCTTGAATATGGTCCGGAACGTCGACACCTGCTAAATTGAGCACGGTAGGACCAAAATCGATTGAGCTAATCAGCTGCTGGGAAATCATGCCCTCAGAGCCCTGCCCCCCGATCCTCAAGGACTCGGGTATACGGACAATCAGGGGGACCCGCGTCCCCGAGTCGTAGAGCCACCGCTTAGCTCGCGGTAAACCGACTCCGTGATCAGACCAGAAGAATATGATCGTATTGTCATAAAGGCCATCTTCTTTTAATTGAGCGACTAGTTCTCCGGCCCAATAATCCATTGCTGTGATCAATTCGTAGTTGCGTTTCCAATCCTCGCGAGCCCGAGCCGTATCCGGGTAGTAGGGAGGAAACGTAGACAAGGCATAAGCATCCTGTCTTTGACTGGGATCGAGGATTTCCGTAACTGACCGGTATTTCGCCTCCCCTGCTATGCCGCTTTCATGACATCCTGTGAAATTGAATACAGAAAAGAAGGGTTGATCCTTATCTTTACGTTTACGCCAATGGGCCCTACCGCTCGATTCGTCCCAAACGCCCTTCGGGGTCTCGAATTGATAGTCCTGCTTGCTGTTATTCGACGTGTAATAACCGGCCCGGCGTAGATAGGCTGGAAAGGGGACAATCTGGTCAGGCAAGCGAGCGCTACCGCGCATGTGCTGCGTGCCAAGCGTGGTCTGGTACATTCCAGTGATGATTCCGCTGCGGCAAGGAGCGCAAACTCCTGCAGTCGTGAATGTGTGGGTGTACCGTACACCCTCGGTTGCGAGCCGGTCCAAATTTGGCGTAATCGCGTGTGGATCTCCAAAACACGCAATGTGCGGACTGATATCCTCGCAGCTGATCCAAACAATATTCGGCTTCTCGGCCAATGAAGCTGTTACAAGGGTAAGTATGGTGACTATCGGAATAAAACGTTTCATTTGGAGGGGTAGCAAGATTCTACTAAGCGATACCATTTTCTGAATGAAGCGCTATTAGCGAAGCGAACTCAAGGATCCAGTTCAGCTTAGCGGCGGAATCAGGCCTCGATTGACATCGCTAGCTGAAAACCGTCGACAGATTCCCTCACGCCGTATTTCCAAGAGCCTAATGACTTCCGAATCGCGTCGCATCATAACAATCCAATCGGATACCATTGAGCTAAACCAGCTGCTTAAGTTCGAGGGACTGGTTTCTAGTGGAGGCGAGGCTAAGCAGGTCATAAATGACAGCCTTGTACGCGTCAACGGGGAGACGGAAACGCGAAAACGCCGAAAACTTGTCCACGGCGACTCTATCGAATTCAACCAAGAAACCTATCATGTGGAAGGCCCGACAGCTTGAGGGGAACAACCCCAATGCTTGTTCCGCTAGTGCGGAAATAGGTATCCCTGCGGACAAAAGGTTCAGGCTCTGGTACATTTCATTGACTGCGCTTAGAATTTTTCATCGACGGCAAGGCGTGGAACGGAAAAGCTCTGGCAATATCGCATGAAGCAATACCTCGAACTGCTCCAACACGTAATCGACAAGGGCCAATTCCGAGACGACCGCACAGGTACAGGGACCTATTCCGTATTCGGTGCCCAGCAACGGTTCGACCTTCGCGATGGATTCCCTTGTCTGACCACTAAGAAACTCCATCTCCGCTCGATCATCCACGAGCTTCTGTGGTTCCTCAATGGGGACACTAACATCAAGTATTTGAACGAGAATCGAGTCACGATTTGGGACGAGTGGGCGGATGAAAACGGAAACTTAGGGCGCGTATACGGGGCCCAGTGGACCGATTGGAAGACACCAGAGGGAGGTAGTATCGATCAAATCGGACAGGTTATCGACCAGATTAAAAACAACCCAACTAGCCGTCGCTTGATGGTCAGCGCTTGGAATCCGGGCGAACTGCATCTGATGGCCCTCCCTCCTTGCCATAGTTTGTTCCAGTTCTATGTGAACACCGATCGCGGCGAGCTCTCCTGCCAGCTCTACCAGCGAAGTGCGGACCTCTTTCTGGGCGTACCCTTCAATATAGCCAGCTATGCCCTACTGACCATGATGGTCGCTCAAGTCTGCGGTTTGAAACCGGGTGATTTCGTCCATACGTTCGGGGACCTTCACCTCTACGCCAACCACATCGAGCAAGCTAAACTGCAATTGACCCGAGAACCCAGAGAGCTGCCAACTATGCGTATTAATCCAGAGGTGAAGACTATAGACTCCTTCACCTTCGACGATTTCGAATTCTTCGGCTACGATCCACACCCCACGATTAAGGCTCCCATATCCGTCTAACTGATCCGCGGGTCGTCGCCCGCTGCGACGCCTCTGCTGCGAGCACGGGGCATGTCGCCAACGGTAGCCCTACAACGAAACGACCAATATGACACTATCCACCCCCTGGAAAGCGATCGCCGCAATGAGCGAGAATCGTGTTATCGGAAACGGGAGCGAAATTCCGTGGCGTATATCCGAGGATTTCAAATGGTTCAAAGCAACCACTATGGGCGGTGTCCTTGTGATGGGCCGCAAAACTTGGGACAGCATCGGTCGCCCGCTTCCGGGCAGAAAAACCGCAGTCGTCAGCCGATCCCATCCCGACCTTCCCGCAGATGTCGACTTGCTGGATAGCCTGGAGACCATCGAATCTCGAAACTACCAGGATCAGATTTGGATTTGCGGGGGAGCTGAAATCTACCGTCAAGCTTTACCCAAGTGCCATGAGCTCTATCTGACGCTTGTCAAACGGCAAGTCGAGGGTGACGCCTTCTTTCCCGATTTCGAAGAAAGCTTCAACTTGGACGAGGTTATCCGAGATGAATCCGAATTTCAAATACGCCGCTACGTCCGAAAATAGTCTGTCCTTGTATGCGCGATCGTTGATCGTGCGAAATGGTAGTGGATCGATCCCACGTCCTCACCAAACTAAGACAACGCAAGCAGAGCGACGGTACACGATGAAGGCTACGACCCTTTCTCATTGAGCCATCGACTCTTTTTGGTAACGTTGCCAAAAAGATCTGACTGTTTGATTGCCCATTAATCGGAGAGGTCGAGATACTCCCAGCTTAATACCACACACCGAAGCGTACAGGCAGTGGCCGCTCGGAGATCGGCCGCTAACTGAAGAAAGCTCGCCCCGGCCCCTACCTCTCTGGTCGAGACACCTGTTTCCTAGGCGGCGGCTCTTGTGCCAAGAGCTCGCGCATATCGTTAAGTATCTTAGGCT
>DKNL01000098.1 GCA_002474325.1 Opitutales bacterium UBA7389 | reverse complement strand
CGGCTTTCGCGAAAATCGAGCGCCCGAAAATGAAGAGGCAAGAAGTAATGCTTGATCGTATAAATGCGGCTTTAGAGGATAGGGAGGGTCTATCTGATAAAAAAATTGCCTATTTAGAGCAGAGAAGGGATTTGCTTGGCTTTCAAATAGAGATGAGAACAGCGTTGCGGGCAGCCATGAGCGAGCTTGCCGATGATGCGACGAAAGAGGAACGTAAGGCTGCTGCGCGAAGCGTTCGAGAGCAATTTGCTGAAGATCTCGAAGGCATTAAGCAAAAGCGTCGTCAATTCATGAAGCGCCGCCGTGCGAATCGCGATTCTGGGGAGGGTTAATAGCTACCAGATTTCGATAAAAGTTTGATCAGCCAGTGGCGGTTCGTTTGATGAATTCAAGCGAGCCGCCATTTTCTTGCTGAATATTGTCTAGATAGGGATGAGAGGGAAATTATTTATCGTGATAGGGCTTTTGGGGGGAGCCCATCTCGCGGGCGATGATGCGAAGGAAGACTTTAAGGTGGGGGCCGGCGATTGGTCGGCAAGCACGGGTTTCGGATATAAGGAAAACGTCTTGCTTAGTGAGATTGCGCCAATCGATTCCGGTTTTAATTACTTATCTTTCGAAGGAATCGCTCAAAAGGAGTTTATTGAAACGGGAGCCCAATGGACGACTATGGCTCTGGTGGAGAATCGCCACTATCTCGAGGGAAGCGATCTGCCTGATGAGACCTTTGGATTGGTTGTATCGGAGTATAGTCGATTTCTGGGAATCGACGGCACGTTAAAAGGTGGAATTCAGTACCTATACTTTAACCAGGCTTTTGACGCTACCTTCGATATATTAGACCCCAACCAGATTACCATTACCGCACAGGAGCCTCGACTCTACATGGAGTGGGAGAGCTTCTTTTGGCAATTCGAGTACACCGCTTCTATGGGATTGTCGCGTATGTATTTTCAGGATGCTTCAGATGACTACGAAATGCTGGATTGGGAACTCGAATTGGACTACGCGATCGATGATCTTACGAATTGGCTATTCACGGTTAACGGGTTTGCCCGTGATTACACGGATCGGCCGACCCGAGATGCGGAGGGTTTTAGAGTCGATTCGATTATACTGGGTACGGACCAGATCGGTTTTGAGACCGCGGTGGAGCGCGGGTTTGGAAGTGAGTCGCTGCCATTGCTTGCCGAAATCGGTATCGATTACGAAGAGCGAAGGGATCGCCATTTTGGATTCTACGACCGAGATCGGTTGAAGTATTTCCTTGAGGTCCGTGTGGGAGGTGAAAAGTGGCGCTCGCGTTTAGATGTCGGTTACTCAGAAAGGGATTATCTAACCCAAATAGCTGAGAATGACTCGGCGAGGGAATCGCAGGAATGGGTCGCCTCAATAGATTGGGAGCGCGACTTGAACCAAAATTGGGCCTTTTTTGTCAGAGGGGAAACGGATTCTTCGGAATCGAATGAAACTTTTTTTAGCTATGACGCGAATAGTTTAATGCTTGGGATTCGACTAAAATGAATTCAGTCCGTTTAATTCCGAAGCGTTAAACTGAATGCCTAATCAAAACCTCTTACGCAGCCAGAGCAAAGAGCCGTCAATTGCCTATTTCATATCTCTAGGTTTTGTACTAGCGATCTTTGGAGGGATTGTATGGATCTCTAGCTCGCAACTGAAAAGCGCTCTTCGAAAGAGCGCCATCCAGCGGTATGTAGATATTTGGACGCCGGTAACTCAGTTTCACATTGAGCAGGGCAGAAATGACGAGCTTTTTGGTGGACTTGATTTCGAAGACTTTATAGTCTTTTCACTGATCGAGGCTCAGGAAATCGAAGGATCCCTGGGATTGCAGGTGTTCGGGGCTCAAGGGGAGTTCCTCAATGGGATTCCGATAAGTATAGACGAGAGAAATTTGTACCTATCGGAAATTGACCAAATGCGATCTGGTGAGGCTTGGGGTGTATTTTATCCTCGTGGAATATGGAATCAAGAAAGCGCTCCTGAGTTGGAGCTGAATATTCCAATCAATGATAGGGATGGGGAAGAGATCGTGGCCTTGGCTCGCCATCATTTAGAAGGGCAAGCAATACTGGATGAATTTAAGGAAATTGATAGGGAAGTCGCTAATCAAGCGGGGTGGGCTTTTATCGGAGGCGCCAGCTTGGTATTTACTGTGTTTCTGTGGCTTGGATGGCGATTGCGAAGAGCCCGCAATGCTATAGCTGAAAGAGCGAACCGATTGGCTCAGGCTAATGCTGAGCTTGCGTTGGTCGCGAAAACCTCGGCCGTAGGAGCAGTCGCTTCCCATTTGATTCACGGTTTGAAGAATCCTTTGGCAGGAGTCAGTGAACACCTTTCTACGGCTGGCACTAGTCGAGCTGGCGACGAGGATTGGGAATATGCTAGACAAGCCGCCAACAGGATGCAGTCCATGATTAATGAAGTCGTGGATGTCCTGAGAAACGAAGAGCTGGACCACCTAGATACGCTATCAGGAGTCGAAATCAAGACGTATTTGAATAACAAATACCTTTCGCTCATTAAGGGAAAGCAAATCGATTTAGGAATACGGGCAATCGGAGACTTAGTTATGTCAGCAAGAGACGCGAATATTGCTAAGCTTATTGTTTCCAACCTCCTCGATAATGCGATCGATGCTGTGTCGCCCGGCGGGGAAATCGAGGTGAGAATCGAAGCGGCTGATGGGCAAGCCGTTTTCTCTGTGATAGATACTGGTCCAGGATTCTCTATTACCGCCCGGGAGAATCTTTTCGCAGCCATTCAGAGCGCTAAAACTAGTGGGGCCGGAATCGGTTTGGCCATCAGCCATCAGCTTGCCCGGCACCTTGGGGCGGTTTTGGAGCTAGTAAGGACTTCCTCCTCTGGGAGCGAGGTCAGGTTGTCCATGCCATTGCCCCAATCATTTCGGTAAGCAATTTAGGCTTTAGTTGATATGACTTCTTCTCGCTACAATAGGATCGCTTTCGTTTTATGCCTATTTGCTGCAAGCCTAATCAAGCTTGGCGCGGAAATTGGAAACGAGCTTTGGCGTTTTTCAGCTGGGGATGTGGTATTTAGCTCTCCAACACTAGATAGTGCGGGAAACATTTATTTTGGGGCCTTAAATGGGAGAGTGTACTCCATCGATGATGAAGGCAACGAACGATGGTCAGTGCAAACAGGAGATTGGGTTGAGTCGTCAGCTGCCCTCAGTCCTGATGAATCGACGATCTACATAGGATCATGGGACAACAGCTTGTATGCGATAGATGCGGCGACTGGAGTCGTTGAGTGGACGTTCGTGACGGGAAGCTTGATTTTTTCTTCTCCTGCAGTGGCCCAGGACGGAAGAATATTTTTTGGGGGAGCGGATGGTTTTGTCTATGCCTTGTCACCGAATGGATTTGCTCTTTGGGAAGTATATATTGAAGGCGAAGTGGACGCTTCCCTTGCTATAGGGCCAAATGGGGACCTTTA
>DKNL01000333.1 GCA_002474325.1 Opitutales bacterium UBA7389 | reverse complement strand
GCCTTGGCTTGTGGCGAGAGTTCCTGAGGCTTGTCGACGATGGCGTTTGCGGCGAAGGTCATGGCATCAATCTCCCGAGAAAGGAGCTCTTCTGAGCCTTCGGATCCCTTTTCCTTGAGAAAGTCGTCCGGATCTTCTCCTTCATTCATGGGGATAAAGGAAGCTTCGACACCCTGAGCTAAGGCGATCGGCAGCATTCTCAATGCCGCTTGCATACCGGCCCGATCGCCGTCCATCAGGCACAGGATGCGCGGTTCGTAGCGTTTGATCAGACGTAGCTGGCTTTCAGTGATTCCAGTGCCTTGCGGAGCTACAACTCCCTTGATGCCGACTGACCAACAACGGATGGCATCTAGTTGCCCTTCGACCATAACGAAGGGGACTTCTGGGCCGACTTCCATTCGGGCCCGATCCATGTTGAAGAGAAGCGCCCCCTTGTTGAACAAAGGGGTTTCTGGCGAATTTACGTATTTTGCCTCCCGGCTGGGGTCGTTTTGAGGAGTGAGCTCCAATTGCCGAGCGGTGAAAGCCGAGATCCGTCCTTGGTGGTCGCGGATTGGGATTATCAGGCGGCCGCGAAATCGGTATCCCATTGAAGCGGGGTCGAATCCCCTGCGAGTGTAGAAGAGTCCGCTCGCCTCGATCGCCTTGTGTGAAAACCCCTTTTTTATAACCCGTTTGCTGAGTTCTAATCCGGATTCCGGAGCGAATCCGATTTTGAATTCTTCCGCGACGGCAAGGTCAAATCCACGGGAGTTGACCCAGTAGTCCCGAATCCATTCGCCATCCTTACTATGTGAATCGAACGCTTCTTGATAATAGTCGGCAATGAATTCGTGCAAGTCGAACAGCTCTTGCCGTAAGCTACGATCCTCCCGGGGGCGTCCATCCTCCTCGTACTCAAGTTCGACGTTGAAGCGATTGGCGAGGGTCTCCACGGCTTCGACGAACGAGAGCCGCTCGGTTTCCATAACGAAACTGATAATGTCGCCCGCATTCCCGCTCGAAAAGCACTTGTAGAAGCCCTTGTCCGGAGAAACGAAGAAGGACGGGGTCTTTTCGTTATTGAATGGGCTTAAGCCTTTAAAATTGGAGCCCGCTCGCTTGAGGGACACTTCTCGGGAGACAACATCGAGAATGCTGATGCGATCTTTGAGATCGCGAATACTGCTCGGCTTGATGGCTGGCATGCTGGCTTGAGTCTGGAAATCTAGGGAGACTAGCGTCCCAGGTAAGCTCTCGCTTCCTCAACACCCATTTCGCTAGGGCCCGCCCTTTGTAGAAAATCCTCGTAGGCTTCAGAGACGCGACTATGGGGGGCATTGGCTCCCCTCAGTGTTTGGGCAAGAATGAGAGATATAGGAGCGCTGCGGGGAAAGAGGTTTGCCAGTGCTTCCGCTTCTTCGAACACGCGATCGGTGGTTTGCGTCTGCGAAATGATAGATAGGTAGCTTTTGGCGATGGTCGGTGATGTCGGATTCCTTCGCTTGGCTTCTAGGATGCAGGCTTCGGCATCTAACCAATTGCGAGTTTTTTGGTATGCGTTGGCAAGTTCGAACCAAATCTCCGCGTTCTCGGAGTTGGGCCCGAGGGCTCTCCAATAGAGATCGATTGCGGAAGAGAGATCGCCATTGTCTTTCGAGGAACGAGCTTGAGACAAGTAGTCGATCGCGGGTATCTCGATCGGTTGTGATTCCGTAGGCGCTGGAGAATCGGCTAGTGCGATTGGCGGCTTCTCGTCTCCAACGTTATCCGGCGACGTCGCAGTTGGCGAAGAATCTGGAAAGGTTCTATCGCCTTGGGTTGGGGCAATTTCCGAGTTCGTTCTTTGGGCCAACAGCAGAGCTTCGCGTTCTATTTCAACCTCCTCTTGTTGGCGCCGGGCTTCGATCGCCTGTTGCTCGAGTTCTTTGCGTTCGCGTTCTAGTTCAGCCGCGGCCTCTGCTATCTCTTGTTGGGCCCGCCTCCAGCGTCCGATAGTCGATCTAGACTCTTGGATCCTTGGATCGGAGGGGTTGGCGCCATAGCGTTCGTCGTATTGCTCGAGCCAAGTTGATGCTGGCAAATATTGCTGCATTTGGATCTCCAAATTGATGAGTGAAGCGAGGGCGTCCCTAGCTTGGGGATCATTTATGTATGCTGTCGCTTGAGAGATCCAAGAGCGAGCCTGGGGATCGTTGCCCATTTGCTGGAAGAGCTGCCCGATTTTCAAGGCGGGCGCGGCGGATGGCCGAATTCGGTTCCACTCTAGATAGGATTGGATGGCTTTGCTTAGCTCACCCCGAGTTTCCTGGATGGATCCATGATGTTTCCAGGCCAAAAAATCGTCTGGAAAGCTTTGCAGGTAGGTGGCCAAGGACTCCAAGGATTTGATGCTCCTGCCGAGTCGCTCATAGAGATCCGCGACCGTAACCCATAGCCGCTGACGTTTGGTATCGAGCTCGATCGCCTTTTCAAATGACTCGATGGCCGAAAGGGGATCATTTGCTTCCAGATAGGTGTTTCCTAGTACTTCTTGCAGCGAGGCACTGTCCGGATTCTTTAAGGCGGCTTTTCCGAGGATAGTTAATGCGTTCGAGGTCTCATCGCGCTGGCGAGCCTCATCCGCTTTGGAAATCGCTCGGGAAATGCGTTCTTCCCGACTCGAGCAAGAGGCAAATAGCGATAGTGCCATCAGTAGCAAAGGAGTCATCCGTTTGCGAAAGACAATGAGCTTTTTTCGATACATTCAGTTGTATGTTAGGATAAAGGGAGCTGAAAGCCAAGTAATTGCAAGGATTCTGTTGATAGAATCGCTCTTCTTTGTTCAATGGAGTTCGCCCGTAGAAGGCCATTTATCTAGAGCGTAAGCGAAAGGTGACTTCGTTTTAAAGGGATTGAAACCGTAGCCGAGCTTAAACCGTAAAGCTTGATGAAACGGATTTTTTTCGCAACCTTTGAAAATCGCGTTCGTTTATTTGCTTAGTTAACGATCCAATGAGTTTTTCCCATGTACACCGACTATTGAGTAGGCGCTTGCTTTTAGGGGCTCTATGGATAGGGGGTAGTGCCTACCCCATTGTACAAGGGCAAAGCCTGATCGGGGAGTTCGTGGATATACCAGAACCGTCGAACCGCGTGTTCAAGTTTCAGATCGAAGACTTTGACCTCAAAAGCTACAAGGCTGCGGTGGAAAATTTGCTGGGGATTTATGAGCGTACTCAAGAAATGAGTTTCAAGCCAGGCGAGAAGGGCAAGGTAGGGCTTAAGGTCTATAGCAACTCAGGCCCTGGTCTCAGCACGCCGGCCAATTTGGTGGAGGCGGTTGTTCAGTCTCTCGTCAAGCGAGGCTTCCAGCGCTCGGATATTTTCATAATTGGGCTTAAGGGACGCATGTTGCGAGAGTCGGGTTTTCTGCCACCGCTTAGCCGTCGTTCGATGTACTTCAACCAGGTGTTCGTTAGATCCTTGGATTCGGGCAGATACTACAATGAGCGGTGGTTTTATGATAGCCCGCTCCCTGCCCAATCAGCACAGTACTGGATTAATCTGGAAAAGGAAAATGCTATTGGGTCGGAGAAGGGAGAAGAAAATGCCCGAAAAAGCTTTTTGCCGATGCCTTTGATGCATGAAGTAGATTTCTGGGTAAACCTGCCATGCTATTCGGACCACCCGACCTTGGGGGTGAATGGTGCCCTCATGAACGCGACGCTTTGGAATGCTAGCAATACATCGCGTTTTTTGCGTAGCCCGGCTTCCGCTCCGGTCGCGGTTGCGGAAATGGGAGCCGTGCCCGAGCTGTGGGAAACCTGGGCTCTGAACATCTCTAGCCTGCAGAGATTCCAATACGTGGGAGGCCCGATTTTCAATGCAATGTATACAGTTTCAGAGCCGGTCGTCATGCTTTCGGACAATCCAGTCCTCCTGGATTCCATTATGCGGGAAAGAATAAATGAGCACCGAAAGAAGAATGGGTTTGCCCCATTGCCCGAGGATTTGAAGATATTGGGCTATTCCGAACAGTTGGGCCTGGGACAAATGGATACGAGTTTCGCGAATATGGTCTCGATCAACTAGCAAATAATGCCCACCGTAATTTGAATTCCTATATCTCTAGTTTGATAAAGATAGATGTTACGACTGCTCGAGAGTCTTATCCCATCTACATTGGCCGGCAATTGCAGAACGCTCTAGGTGATGAAATCGCCAACCTCAAAAGCCAGGGTTCCCGCTTGGCAGTGGTTACGGATACGGCAATTCGTCAAGCGATTCCCCAGTACTTTAGCGGGGTATTTGAAGGGATCCCAACAATAGAAGTTCCACCGGGTGAAACCAGCAAGAGTTTATCGGAATTCGGTAGGATCCTGGACTTTTTCGCCAGCAATAGATTGGATCGAGGCGGCGTGGCTATCGCATTTGGAGGCGGTGTTGTTGGAGATCTGACTGGTTTTGCGGCCGCTTCCTGGTTGAGAGGCGTTCGGTTTATTCAAGTTCCCACTACACTGCTTTCCATGGTGGATAGCTCGGTAGGTGGTAAGACAGGGATCAATATCGACTCTGGGAAGAATCTGGTTGGAGCCTTTCATCAACCGATTTCAGTGTATGAGGATTTGGATCTGCTAGCCAGCTTGCCTCCCAGGGAATTCGCGGCAGGTATGGCTGAAGTTGTCAAATACGGCATGCTGGGCGATTCAGAATTATTCGATATGCTGGAGGCTAGCCCCTTAATGGATTCCCGCGACGAGCGTTTGGCTCGAATCGTAAAGCGAAACTGCCGGCTAAAAGCGGACGTCGTGAATACTGACGAAAAAGAGCTGGCTGGTTCAGGCGGTAGAGCGTTGCTGAACTTGGGTCACACGTTCGGGCATGCCATCGAGAATGTCGCTGGGTATGGGGATTATCTGCACGGGGAAGCGGTTTCGGTCGGCTTTGTCGCTGCCGCAAATTTGAGCCAGAGACTTGGATACATCGATTCAAGTCAAGTAGAGAGGATATCGAATATCCTGGAGGCTCACGGACTTCCCGTAAGACTGAAATCGCCCTTGAAAAAAGGCAACTTACTGTCGGCTATGAGGAAAGACAAGAAGGTTCGAGCAGGCAAGCTGCGCTTTGTTGTCCTGCGCCGTATTGGAGAAGCGGTTACTGAAGACGAAGTCGACTTGGACTTGGTATCGACGGTTTGGGACGAAGTAGGTACAATTGATTAACGGTCTCGCAGCGGAGCCACCCAGATTTCTTCGATGGATGAATCAATAGCCAGGGAATACTTCGAACTGAATGGATTCGTCACCGTGCACTTGCGGAAGGGTCGGGCCCAGTCGAAACGTTCGATGAGTGAAGAAGGCCTGGATCTCTACATAAGGAATACCCGAATTGCGGAGACCGACCGACCGCCCTCGTTCCTGCTTTTTTCCAGCGAGTTAAGACGACTTGAAAGCGCGGTCGTTTGCGTTCGCGGCTGGCATAGCGAAAAAGCCTCTCTGGCGGCCATGAAGAGTGGAGCAGACATGCTGAGGTACGTGGAAAGCAATGTTCTGAAGAAGGTCGACAAATGGTTCGAGTTTGAGAGCTGGAGGGAACTGGGAGAAATGTCGTTTCCCAAACGCGTTCTCGTAGCACCGGCTTTTCCGACTCAAGAAGCGTATCGAGCCCGCATCGAATCGGCATTGAGAGAAAGGGGGGTTGATGGAATCCTATCGTTCAGATCGATGCTGCTCGACATTATCGATCGCGTCGATACACGCCATGTGTATCCCAGATCGGACTTGCTTCAGTTGGTGAGAACCCTGAAGACGTTCGATTTGATTAAGGACTCCCAGATGAACTTTCTTTAGGTGCGATGATTCACGAGACGGCGATAGTTTCCAGCAAGGCCAAATTGGGCAGCGATGTCAAAATCGGCCCCTACGCGATCATCGAAGAGAATGTAGAGATTGGAGATGGAGGCAATATCGCGGGCCATGCCATATTGAAATCCGGTGCCCGTATCGGAAAATCTGTGACAATTGAGAGTTTTTGTATCATTGGGGGTCTCCCCCAGGATCTGGGATTCGATACAAATACGGAAACCTATGTAGCGATTGGCGACCGGTCGGTGATTCGCGAAGGTTCGACGATTAATCGGGCCTCCACAGCGAGTGGATCAACGATCATTGGAGAAGACTGTTTTCTCATGGCCGTTACCCACCTTGGCCACGATTGCCGGGTAGGGGATAGGGTTGTTATTGGAAACAATAGCCTGCTCGCGGGTCATGTATCCGTGGGAGATGACGCCTTTCTGGGAGGGGATTCTGGGATCCATCAATTTTGCCGCATTGGCCAGGGCGTCATGTTCGGCGGGGATTCAACAGCGACGGTGGACGTGCCGCCCTACACGATGTTGGTGGAGCGCAATACCTTGTTTGGGCTCAATCTCGTTGGATTGCGACGCCGTAAGCATGATCCTGAGGCAGTGAAGGCTCTAAAGGGTTGCTACCGAGAAGTGCTGGGCAGCGCTTCAGGATTGAAGAGTACCGCTAAGCAATTGTTGGAAACCTCCGTGGCCAATTTTCATGAGTGCCGTTCATTTCTAGAGTTTTTTCTTTCCGGGGATAGGGGCTTCGCTCGGCCGAGATCGAAATGAAGAATCCAAGAATCGCTGTTACCTGTGGAGATCCAGCCGGTGTTGGGCCGGAACTGATTGCCCAATGTTTGCAAGATGGGGTTGGTGGCGAGGCGGATCTTTCAATCATTGGTCCACCCAGTTGGCTGGATACTTTGAAGTCCAGCGAGGCGGATTCGTTTGAGATCAAAGAGGTTGAATTGGCGTCCTCATGCTGGGAAGTAGGCAAACCCAATCCGGAAAGCTCGAGAATCGCTTTAGAGGCTATGGAGATAGCCGCTCGGGGCTGTGAATTGGGAGAGTTCGATGCAGTGGTTACCGGCCCCATTTCTAAATCGCGCTGCGCCGAGGTAGGTTTCTCTCATCCAGGACAAACCGAATTCTTTGCGTCCCATTGGGGAGGCGAGCCGACCATGGCTTTTATTGGCAGCAAGGTAAAGGTAGTTTTAGCTACTTGGCATGTGCCTTTCGCCACGATATGCTATCATTTGACGGAATCGGCTCTCGCGATGGCGATTGATCGAGCTCACGAGCTAGGTGTCCGGCTAGGATTCCCAAATCCGCGTATTGGCGTGTGCGGTCTAAACCCCCATGCGGGCGAAGAGGGATTGATCGGAAACGAAGAAGCGGCCATATTCGATCCCCTGATCGAAGATTTGGGGGAGACAATCCCAAATGTTAGCAAGTGTCAGCCTGCGGATACGCTCTTTTACCGAGCCATCAATGGAGCTTTTGATGTCATTGTTGCTCTGTACCATGATCAAGGCTTGGCCCCGTTGAAAGCAGTCGATTTTGAGACTGCCGTGAATGTCACCCTTGGGTTGCCCTATGTCCGGACCAGTCCAGACCATGGAACCGGCTATGAAATCGCGGGTACTGGTCAGGCTTCGTCCAAGAGTTTTTCTAGGGCTATCGAGTTGGCCATCCGGCTATCGGGCGAGAATCGGGGATCTTGATGAAACCAGGTGTACGTTCTCGGTTTCAGAAGAGCTTGATAATGTGGATTCGAACGGAATGATAGAGGAATAGGAGATGGAAGCTGCGAGCACAGAGTTGCCTGAAGGCGTTCGGGTAGGAAATAGCCGGCTAATTGCTTTTACGGATTCGGCTATATCGAAAACGGAGTCTCTCATTGGAAAGGAGCCGGATGGATCGTTTCTGCGGATTGGTATTTCTGGAGGCGGCTGCAACGGACTATCCTATAAAATGAAATTCACTACGGTGGCCCGAAAAGGCGATATCCTGGTCAATTTCAGCAAAGTGCCGGTCATCGTTGATAGCAAAAGCGCCCTTTACTTGAAAGGTACCCGGTTGGACTATTCCAATGCTTTGATATCGGGCGGATTCA
>DKNL01000324.1 GCA_002474325.1 Opitutales bacterium UBA7389 | reverse complement strand
AGCAAAAAAAGTGCCAAGAGGAGGCCGAGGAAGCTAAACTGAGGTCGGGAGACACAATATGGTATCGAGGTGATAGGCATAATCTAAGTGTATCGAAGGATTGGGGACGACCAGCTCTTTATTTTGCAGACCAGAAGATATTTCTCGCCGATGAAAATATCGACTTGTCGCGACCTTTGGGGCAGCGATTTCGTTTGCTCGCCAAGCGAGAGTTACCGGGTAGAACAAAGACGCTGGCAGATCGATTTGAGCTATCGTATTCGAAAGTGAGCATCCGTGACCAACAAACACGTTGGGGCTCTTGCTCGTCGTCGGGAGTAATATCATTGAATTGGCGATTGATCATGGTTCCGAGTAGCGTGGTTGACTACATCATCATCCATGAGCTGATGCATCTGCGCGAAATGAGCCATTCTCCGCGATTTTGGAAATTCGTGGAGATGGCTTTTCCCCAATATCGCGAATCCGAGGATTGGCTTAAAACCCATCACAGCGAACTAGGCTGGGGGTGAGAGTTTGTCTTGGGGGATCCTGTAGTTGTAACTGGACTAGTGCTTCAAGAGCTATTGAAGCCTAGATTGCCGCGGACAGAGCTGAACCTTAAAATGCGTAGCTTTCCAGGCTGGCCCGATCAAGAAGGTACTCGTCGAGGCTTACCATGGCTTCAGATACGACCCTTGGCATGTAATCGCCATTATCGCCAATCTCATAAGTTCTTCGACAGTTAAAGAAAGGTGAAGTTCGATCTAACCCCCATGTTTCTGCTCGAAATGTCTCATCACTACGCTTCTTTTTTGTCGAAGCAGAGGGCCTTTACGGGTTCAGCGCCAATTGGTCCGAGCTCTTGCTCAGCGGCGTTTCATCTCGGTATCAAATAAGGCTCGGACCGACTTGATGGCGTACTTGGTTACCCGGTTTCCGTTGGATCCACGACCCTTGATCGCCAGTTCCCCGAAGTCGTATTCGAATTCCTTGTTTCGGGCTTTGGAAGAACTCGTTAGTCGAATGATGACGGGTCGCGTTGCTCCATCCGGATTAGCACGGAAATAGTGGACTTTGGATTTCGGCGTTCCCTTTGTGAGATCGTATACCTTATCCCTGGTGACGCCTCCCACCAGGAACCGTTTCACGAAAGAATCTCCCCGCGGGCCATCTCGGTAGATCATGTCGTAAATCGTTTCTTCGTCGCTTTTTTTCCAAACGGCAACATGAAGAATATCCTGACCCATGTAGACCTTGTCAGCTACCCTGGATACGCGGAACGTTCCATCACCGCAAAAGCAAATTATATCGTCGAGTTGAGTACACTCGCCTACGAATTCATCGCGCTTCAGACTCGTTCCGATGAAACCGTTCTCCCTATTTACATAGAGCTTCTCGGTTGGAAGTGCCACTTCGGCAGCTTTGATTGTGTCGAAGCTTTCGATACGAGTCTTCCGTTCTTGTCCTTTTCCATGCTTTTTAAGCAGCTGTTTTAGGTAGGAGATTGTGAAAACAGTCAATCGCTTGAGCGAACGTTTAGTTGCCTGGATTTCTTCCTCGGTCGCTTTGATGACTTCGTCGGCCTTGAAGGAATTGTACTTGGAAATCCGTTTGATACGGATTTCCGTGAGGCGTGCAACATCGTCATCCGTCACTTTTTGCTTTAAGAGCTTCTTGTAGGGTCTCAGCCCTTTGTGGATTTCCGAAATTACCGCTTCCCAAGTTTCGCATTCCTCGATAAGACGGTAAATGCGTCTTTCGATAAATATCCGCTCCAACGAATCGAAATGCCACTTTTCCTCTAGCTCGGCCAGCTTGATCTCGAGCTCCCTTTTGAGAAGGGCGCGAATGTTATCCGTGGAGCGTTTGAGAATCTCTTTTATGCCGATGAATTCCGGCTGTTCGTTGTAAATTACACAGGCGTTTGGGGAAATGGATACCTGGCAGTCCGTGAATACGTAAAGGGCGTCGATCGTGGCTTCCGCGTCGGCCCCAGTGGGCAGGGTGATTAGGATTTCCGCTTCCTCGGACGTATTGTCCTCGATCTTCTTTATCTTAACTTTCCCTTTGCTATTCGCAGAGAGTATGGAGTCGATCACCGAGGATGTCGTCGTGCCGAAAGGGATTTCCTTAACGGATAATTGATATTTGGAAACCTTTTCAAACACGGCTCGGACCAATAGTCTTCCGCCTTTCAAACCGTCATTATAATTAGATACATCCACCACTCCCTTGGTATCGAAGTCTGGATACAACTCGAAGTCCTTCTTCTGCAGATAGGCGATCGCCGCTTCAATGATTTCGTTGAAATTGTGAGGCAGAATTTTGCAGGCGAGTCCGACTGCAATGCCTTCGCAACCCTCGGCCAGCAGGAGCGGGAACTTCGCTGGCAGGTGTAGGGGTTCTTTGTTTCTGCCATCGTATGAGGCCTGCCAAATAGTAGTCTTGGGATTGAATATGACGTCGCGGGCGAAAGGAGAGAGCCGTGCTTCGATATAGCGGGCGGCCGCAGCACCATCTCCGGTTAGGGTGTTTCCCCAGTTTCCCTGCGTATCGATCAGGAGATTGCGCTGCCCCATGCCCACCATAGCTGAGTAGATACTCGCGTCGCCGTGAGGGTGGTATCGCATGCTGTGCCCGACAATGTTGGCTACTTTATTATAGCGGCCGTCGTCTAGTTCTTTCAGAGCGTGAAGTATGCGCCGCTGAACGGGTTTAAGCCCATCCACGAGAGCGGGAACGGCCCGGTCGAGAATGACGTACGAGGCGTACTCGAGGAACCAATTCTTGTACGATCGAGCCAGCGGGGCCTTTTCGTTTCCGTAATAATCGGTTTTGGTATCCGCTGGGTCATTCCCGTTTTCGGAATCCTTGAAGTCGAATGTCTTCTGAGTGTTTTGCTTTTGCCTTTTACGTGGACTCATTAGCGAAAGGTCGCGATGGCTGCATTAGGAAGCTGCTTGAAGAAGATCTTTGTCCACATGCAGGTTTTCGATTATGAATCCCTGCCTCTCCGGCGTGTTCTTACCCATATAGAACGACAAAAGATCGTCTACATTGTGTAAGTGGCTAATCGTTACCGGTTCGAGTTTCATGTCGGATCCGATGAACGTGGCGAACTCATCCGGCGAAGCTTCTCCGAGGCCTTTGAAACGGGTGATCTCCACGCCTTTACCCATCGATTCGACGGCCTCGTCCTTCTCCTTCTCGGAGTGACAGTATCTGGTTTCCATCTTGGTCCTAACCCTGAATAGCGGCGTTTGAAGAATATACAGGTGTCCTTGGCGAATGAGGTCAGGGAAGAATTGCAGAAAGAAGGTGATCAGAAGCAATCGGATATGCATACCATCAACATCCGCATCCGTCGCGATCACGACCTTGTTGTACCGTAATGTATCCAAACCTTCCTCGATGTCCAGAGCACTCTGCAGGCAATTGAATTCATCGTTTTGATACACAATCTTCTTGCTCAGGCCAAAGGTGTTAAGAGGCTTCCCCTTTAAACTGAAAACCGCCTGAGTGTTTACATCGCGGGTTTTCGTGATGGATCCCCCAGCGGAATCGCCCTCGACAATAAAGAGGGTAGATTCGGTTGCTTGCTTGTGCTTCGTGTTGAAATGGGCCCTGCAGTCGCGCAGCTTCTTGTTGTGAAGGTTGACTTTCTTGGCTTTTTCCCGGGCGAGCTTGCGAATGCCTGAGAGTTCTTTCCGCTCCTTCTCGCTGGCAATGATCTTCTGTTGAATAGCCTTCGCCGTTTCCGGAAACTGGTGGAGGTGGAGGTCTAGCTCCTTTTTGATGAAGTTATTGATGTAATTCCGGATCGTAGGCCCTTTTGGACCCATATTTTGGGAACCAAGCTTGGTTTTCGTTTGGCTTTCGAAAACGGGTTCCTGGACGCGTATAGAAATAGAGGATACTATAGATGTCCTAATGTCGGAAGCGTCGTAATCCTTCTTGAAGAATTCGCGTATGGTTTTGACTATGGCCTCTCGGAATGCGGCCTGTTGCGTCCCTCCCATCGTGGTATGCTGCCCGTTGACAAAGGAAAAGTATTCCTCGCCGTAGTGAGTACCGTGGGTCATGGCGACCTCGATATCCTCGCCTTGCAAGTGAATAATCGGGTATAGGATATCGCCGGAGAGTTTATTCTCTAGAAGGTCTTGAAGACCATTCTCGGACCGGAAAGTCTTTCCATTCAATGAAAGCGTGAGGCCGGTATTGAGATAGGCGTAATTCCAAAGCATGGTTTCCACGTATGCCAACTGATAGCCGAAGGCCTTGAAAATGCTTTGATCCGGAGTGAATTCGACGTAGGTTCCGTCTTTCTCATCGGTTTTGATTTGCCGGCTTTCCGACTCGATTTCCCCTTCCTTGAATATGGCCTGCTTCATTTTGGAATCCCGATAGGACTCGACCATGAAATAGCTCGAGAGGGCATTAACCGCCTTGGTGCCGACTCCGTTGAGCCCTACACTCTTTTGAAAGGTTTCGCTATCGTATTTGGCGCCTGTATTGATCTTGGAAACACAATCTACGACTTTGCCTAATGGAATGCCGCGCCCAAAATCACGAATGGCCATGACCTTGTCTCCAATGGTGACGTCGATGCGTTTCCCATGTCCACTGGAGTGCTCGTCGATGGAATTATCGATTATTTCCTTTAGAAGAACGTAGATCCCATCGTCTTCGGAGGTTCCGCTTCCTAGTTTCCCAATGTACATACCGGGGCGGAGCCGAATGTGTTCCCGGGGACTAAGTGACTTGATGCTCGATTCAGTATATTTCGTTACCGCCATCTCTGTTTCGATTGCAATAACACGTAGCTATGAAATCAAGCGGTAATCCGGTCAGGTTGCGGTAACTAGGCGTCAGAGAATTCTCTTTACAAAATTTTATCTCCCCGTTGGCTAGCGGTCGCTCCAATTAATTCCTTATGATCTCTAGCGAACCCGCAACAGAAAAAGCGAAGAATGATCGCGCTCTTCGCTTTTATCGCGACGTTCTAGGCCTAGAGCGATTGCATTACGGAATGTGGTCGCCCGACGATCCACTAACGATGGAGGCTTTGCAGGCGGCCCAAAAACGTTACGAAGACTTTCTGATCGAAAACGTGCCCGAAGGAATTGAGCGGATTCTGGATGTTGGATGCGGCACTGGCGAGCTTTGCTTGAATCTCAAGAAGAAGGGCTATTTAGTCGAAGGCCTTTCACCGGACATTAACCAAAAGGCGGTGTTCGCGGAGAAGGTCGATGCTCCTTTCCACTTCACCAAGTTCGAAGATTCGAATTTGGATGATGGATACGATCTCGTCATTATGAGCGAGTCCTGCCAGTACATACCAATTGATAAGATTTTCGAAATGTCGCAAAAGCTCTTGAACCCAGGGGGGTACTTGATGATATGCGATTACTTCGTCGTTGATCAGGACGCAGGTGAGCTGTCCAAAAGCGGCCATGACTACAACGTATTTCTGCGGGTGGCGGAGTCTAGCCCGTTTGAGATCGTTTCGCGGCGCGATATCACTCCCGACATTCGCAAATCCCTAGAAATCGCCAGCGATTGGGCCGACAAGATTCTCCTGGGAGCGGATATTATCACGGAAAAATTTCGGCAACGGAATCCATTTCTCTGGAAGATAGTTTGCTGGTTCGGTCACGGCAAATATGAGAAGGCTATGTCCCAGCGCGTTTTACTGGACCCGGACAAGTTTGCGGCAGCCAAGAAATACGAGTTCTTCCTGTTCAAGCTGACCGATTGAGCAGCTTGGGTAGCGGGTGATCGGGGATTAAAGGTAGCACAGGCATCTTGCCTATGTTCACGATATTAGAAACGCGGGTCGGAAGTACGAGTTACTATTTGTGGGTGCAAGGTTTGTCCCTCCGTCGTATTGCATGAGCGTGAAAGCACCCGCTCCCGATAATATATTGGTGTTCTTTAGGCCCGATTCAATTCCTTGGCCCCGATGTCGCGGCGAAGGTACTTCGATGAAAAGTTAACCTTGTCGCAAATTGCGTAGGCTCTTTCGCCCGCTTCTTGAAGGCTCGATCCCAAGGCGGTCACACCCAAAACTCTTCCGCCATTAGTGACGACCTCCCCGTTTTCGTTTTGCTTGGTTCCAGCATGGAAAATTAGCTCATTATCCCCTAAATGATCGGGAAAAGATATGACTTCCCCTTTGGGGTAGCTTCCGGGGTAGCCATCTGAGGCGAGGACAACAACCATAGCGTATTCATTTTTTACCTTCACATCAATTTGGTCGAGCTCGCTTTTGGCAGTCGCTAGCATTAGGGCAACAGGATCGGTTTCCAGACGGGTTATCAACACTTGGGTTTCGGGATCGCCGAATCGAGTGTTGAATTCTAGCACTTTAGGTCCGCTGGTGGTCATCATTAAACCGATAAAAAGCGTGCCTCTGTAGTCGATTCCTTCGGCAGCGATTGCGTCTACACTGGGTTTCACAATCTCCGCCTCGATCCGCTGCATCATGGCGTCGTCGATCAGGTCTGCTGGAGAATAGGCCCCCATTCCTCCCGTGTTCGGACCGGTGTCACCCTCATCGATCTGTTTGTGATCCTGGCTTGTGGGCAAGATTTTATAGTCCTTCCCGGATACAATGGCGTGAATCGACGTTTCCTCTCCAAACAGGCATTCTTCGATGAGCACGTTCTTTCCGCTGTCGCCAAATACTCCACCGTCGATCATATCGCTTACCGTTTTTCTGGCCGTTTCGTGGTCCTCGGCTATAATAACCCCTTTCCCGGCCGCCAGCCCATCAGCCTTTATGACTATTGGATAGCTAGCGGTACGGAGGTACTCGATGGCGGCTCTAGCATCATCGAAGGAGGCCGCCGCTCCGGTGGGAATTTTGTACTTGAATAGTAATTCCTTCGTATAGATTTTGCTGCCCTCGAAACGAGCTCCGTCCGATGTGGGGCCATAGGCTAAGACACCTAGCTCATTCAATCGATCAACAAGTCCCAGGCAAAGGGGCACTTCCGGACCTACTATGACGAAATCGATTCTCTCGCTTTGGGCCAGCTCCAGCAAGCCGTCGATGTCATCGGCTGCGATATTTACGCAACGGCAATCTTCGGTAGCCATGCCGGGATTTCCAGGAGCGACAATTGTCTGGGCGACGAGCGGGCTGTTGACGCAAGCATGAGCTAAAGTGTGTTCGCGGCCTCCGGAGCCAACGACGAGTACGGTAAGCGATGATGTATCTGGCATGGG
>DKNL01000326.1:1208-4523 GCA_002474325.1 Opitutales bacterium UBA7389 | reverse complement strand
CCCCCAGCAAAAGTCTTGAGGCGTCTGTCTTTAATATTGCGAAATTGTGTGGTCTTCGTGCCGTAACCTGGCATAGCCACCGCGGGATTCCAACACGCTAACCCGATCCCCGGTATTGAATAGCGGTTCTTTCATTTCCTGGACCACCACCACCGTGCTGCCGTCATCCATCTCTATCGTAATTTCCTGAGCAAGTTTCTTAGTGAGCGATTTCTCTACTTGCTGACCTACGATTGCTCCCGCAACCGCTCCTCCAGCGCTCGCCAGTACAGCGCCGTCACCGCTGCCAATGGTAGAGCCAACCGCACTGCCCATAATACCGCCGCCATAAAGTCCCAGTTGTGAACTCTCGCCATCGATCATTACATTCCTTGTGGCGACCACCGTCCCTAAATCAAGCGTCTGCGTCGTGCCCGCCGAATTACGCGGTACCGTCTCGTAGCCGCCCGAAGCGCAGCCGTAAAGCAGGGCTGCCAATATCATTAGGGGAACGAGTAAAGTAATTCGGGCTGATTTATTCATGTTTTGTTGATAGTTTCGCTCTCTGATTCGCTAATTTCCTTAAGTTGGATTCAACCTCTATCAAGCGGATAGTATAATCATTGATCTGGTATTTCAAATCCCTCCGGCAAATAAGCGCCCGTATCAGGATCGATATACGGATCCTCGGCAGCGTGATAAACTCTCCCGGCCCCGCTCAAACTCGTATCCACTTTTACAGGATCTCCGATATTAAACCAAGGCTTTCTAAGCTCTTGAGTAACAACTATGAGACCTCCCGCATCCATTCGAACGGTCAGCTCTTGAGCTCGTTTCGACGTTAACGCCTTTTCCACTTTTGGACCTATAACCGCACCCGCGATGGTTCCTCCTGCCGCTCCAGTGGCGGACCCCGAACTTGGGTCGCCCAAAGTGCCGCCAATCTGGCTACCAATCACCGCACCGGACAACGTCCCAGTCGCAGTACCGACTACGCTTGCTCTCCCATCGATTATCACCTCTCGTACGTCGACAATGGTGCCGCTTTCTAGCTCTTTGGCCATGCCGGTTGGCGTGGTCGGATAGCGGGATGCCGACTGCTTGGAATTACACCCTAAAAAAAAAAGTGAAAATGAAACAATCAGGAAAATCCAAATGAAATTCGTTGGTTTGGAGAGCATAACACTTAAATCTTACGCACTTAATTCGGAAAAGGATGCGTCTTTTTCGTAACCGCTCTTCCAACCTTTGTCACAAAATTTTGAACAAATCCGAAGAAAACGCTAAACAGCCCTCAATTTATGCCGATATTACGAATGCAGAAAAGCGAAATCCCTTTCTTTTCCACCCAAGAACAGTCCCCTTAAGCCCATCCAGGTTTTTAAGCACAACCCCCCTTTGAAGGTCATAAATAATCGTCGGAACGAGGACAGGAGCGGGTTGGAATCTGATTCCTTTATCTTCGCGATCCCCAAGCTCAACCGGCAAATCGCCCATGCTCGCGTCATCCGGTATTTCCAGAATTCGGGGAACATTGGACAGACCAGCCTAGACTCTCCCCCTTCTCACTTGCTGACGGAGCTATCCCGCGATTCTTAAGCTTGGATCGAACCAGGCAAAAGACTGGGCGACAAATCTACTTCTCATTCACTTTTGAGCCAGGCTTCACCGTCTTTCAATGTTGCCCGCACCCGATCAGTCTTTTTCAATTTAGCGACAGATCTCAATACGGTTCCTTTCTCATCGGCAAGAATTGCGTATCCACGCTTTAATGTCGCGTCGGGACTCAACGACTGGAATCGAAGGGCCAGCTCTTGAAAACGATTGCACGCGCTCGTAAATCGGCGATCCGCCAAACGAGCGAATCGATTCTCTAAACTTGTCAAATTCTGACGACATCGAACAGCGTTTCGATCAGGTCGCGTTGTCAATAGGTTCGACTTGGCAATGGTCACGCACTCCCTAAATTGTCCTATCATTTCGTGCGTTCCCGCTCTGAATCGACTAGCTAGCTCATCCAATTTTAGCTTGGCAGTCTCGATGCTTCGTTGAGGAGCGACCGCGCTCAAACGAGTACCCGCATCTCCAAGAGATCTTCTCGCCTCCTCCAAGCCAGAATCCAAAGCCTCGACTAGAAGTTCCCTAGCTCTTTCTCGTCGGTCCAAGAACTCCAAGTACGAACTGCTTATCAATTCAGCTGCGGCCGATGGGGTTTCCGCTCGGATATCCGCAACAAAATCGCTCAACGAGAAATCAATTTCGTGCCCAACAGCAGATATGGTAGGAACAGGTGACTCCGCCAATGCACGAGCAAAGCCCTCATCATTGAAACACCAAAGGTCCTCCAGACTACCACCACCTCGCCCCACGACCAGTATATCCAGTCCTGGCAATCGCGTAGCAGTATCTAAAGACCGGATCAGCGACTGGACTGCATCAAACCCTTGAACCTTGGCCGGAAAAACCGTAAGTCGTCCAAACCATCCACGCCTTTTCAGAATTCGTATGAAATCCTGGACAGCTGCCCCGCTCGGCGAGGTAATAAAGCCTAGGTGCATGGGAAAATCGGGAAGCGGGCGTTTACGGTCTTTATCGAAGAGCCCTTCCGCTAGCAGCTTCTTCTTAAGTCTTTCAAACTCGCGATGCAATCGCCCTTGACCAGATTCGATAGCAGCTCTGGCTATTAGCTGATACCTTCCATGCGGCTGGTACACGCTCAGTTCTCCATAAACGAGCAGCTCCATTCCATCGCGGATCTCGAAATCCAGACCAGATGCATTGCTTCTAAACATAACAACCGGCAGTTGGGCTCTCTCGTCTTTCAAGGAAAAATACAAGTGCCCGCTAGCCTGCTTCCTAAAATTGGATATCTCGCCTCGGATCCATTCAGGCTCTATGGAACCTTCCAGCAGCCTCTTTATCCGCCGCGTGTAATCCGTAACGGAAGTCGTTTCATCATCTCCGAATTGTTCGAGAAAAGAATTCATCAACCAGCTTTGGGATCCAAGGATTTTCGCTTCAATCGGGCTCTAAGTTGCCGCACCGCCAAAATAACAGCGATAATCACGCTGAAGGCCAAAAGGATCATCATCGCATTTCCTTTTATAAGAGCGTCGCCGAACCAAACGATGCTGAAAGCGATGCTGAGATTCAAGGGTAACGAAACCGCCATGTACCAGCCAAAGGGCATGCGAGCTAGCCCCAGCAGGTAATTTTGCAATGGGAAAGGCGTACCCGGGGTTATCCTCAACATGGCAGCCACGGTGATCATGGTTTCCTTTGTCATTTCGGGAACCGTGTATCCTAGCCGACTAACCAGTCTCTCGAATGGCGGGC
>DKNL01000326.1:0-887 GCA_002474325.1 Opitutales bacterium UBA7389 | reverse complement strand
GGCGGGCGAAACCACTTGCCCGCAACCAGCCAAGAGATTACCATATTTGAGGAAAGAGCCAAGCCGCTCCCCAGCAGAGCCAATGGCATGTCGTATAGCGATCCGGCCAAAATGAGGAAAGGGGACACCGGAGCCCAAAGGGATGGAAGAATCGCCATAGCCGCGAAAAACGAGACCGGTCCGAAACCCGCTATCCAATCAACCGCCGTTCTAACATCGATTTCCAAAATCTCATACCAGGACAAACAGACAGTCGCAGCACCAACCAATGCTCCAATAGCGGTTAGGCCAATCAAGATCTTGATCCTCGAAGATACCACGGCAAAACACAACTCTCATCCAGCGAGAAAGGCAAAAACAATCTGCTGATAGGATTCACGATCGACCAAATCGTGTATTGATCAACCCACGACAGTATAAGACTGATTTCCCATTGCATAATCTGTTGCCGTTCCTCACCATTCAACCATCGAGATGGTAGACGGAAAAAAAGTGAAATTCCTAGTAATTAACGACGACTCAGCTGGGTTCGAATCAACAATTGTCAGCAACCCTCACAATACCCTGAAAGCTATTGCAGAAGATAGCCAGAACCTTGAACGGGTCATTCTTGATTCGAATATTCAGATCTTTCCTGGGGATAGAATGTTCGATGATATTAAGAGGTTGGCTCCCGAATTGCCTATTTTCATTACCTCTGGCTGACTTACTAATGAAAGGTTAGAAGGACGACAAATAGATGGCATAATAACGAAACCTTTTCGTTCAGCCGACCTAACCTCGAAACTGAAAGCTGAATTGGAGCAGCTCCTTATTAGGGACCCTTCAAGCGAAAGTGTTTAGATTTTTCCCTACCAGTCCAGTATCGTAAGGAACGCCAAAATACA
>DKNL01000284.1 GCA_002474325.1 Opitutales bacterium UBA7389 | reverse complement strand
ATCGTCGTCCATAGTCGTTTGTATGCTTTCCACCGATACCGTACAAATCCAACGTCTCCTGCGATTCCTTTGACAGGTCCAATGCCTCAGGAGCTTCGGTCTGCATCTTGAAGGCCAAATCGTAGGAATCGATGCGCGCCGAAAATTCGTGATCCTCTTTATTGAGATTGGCTCGGTTCAACTCGCCGATCAAATCCAAGGTGCGCTTCCGCTCCTTCAGCGAAATGCCATTGGGGAGATTTAGATTCAGTACGGGGTTCTCTCCGGGCCGGAACATGGTCGGCTGGAAATTGGCTGGCAGAAACCCTTGGGTATACATCGGCTGGCCTGCTGGGAGGGCCCCCTTAGGATCGGTCATTACAACGTATCCAGGAAGTGAGTCCGATTCTGATCCCAATCCATAGGTTAGCCAAGAGCCCATACTGGGAGCCCCTGGGGTAACTCTCCCCGTAAAAAGCTCATACATGGCAGCCGAATGGACTACGCTGTCCCCATAGCACGATCGAATCACTGCCAAATCGTCAACGCATGTAGCCATATGAGGAAAGAGATCTGAAACTTCGATACCACTCTGCCCATACTTTTTAAACGTTCGCTTGGTTCCTAAAATAAGGGCATCGCTTTCCAAGAACTGATATTCGGCCTTTCCAAACTCTTCCGGTCGCTTCTGTCCATGGAGCTTATTCAACAACGGCTTGGGATCGAAGGTTTCCAAGTGGCTTGGGCCACCAGACATGAAAAGGAAAATGACTGACTTCGCTTTCGGTTCGAAGTGAGTGGCCCGCGAAGCCATCGCCCCCCCACGAACTGACTCGGCATGAAGCATAGACGAGAACGCCAAGCCTCCGAATCCGCAGAATGCATCCCTTAGAAACTCCCGACGGGTTTTGGTCAATCGGGCATGAGGCTGATTCGGGTCACCGTACATAGAGAAACTCGTTGAGGTTAAACATTGCCAATGCGAACTCCCGCAATGGTTGCTCCTGAAGAAACTCTTTGGCCAAATCGGACTCGCGAGAGGATGGTTTTCGCCCAATAGCCAGTTGCCATGCCCGATCGATTTGATTCTGGCGGCCTCCACTTGCCTCTGCAAGAAGTCGCTTTGAGAACTTTTCAGCAAGCTCATTGGCTAAGTCTCCATTGAGCAATTCCAGCGCTTGGGGAGCGTGGGTGCTGGACTCTCGACGACCACAACTGTTCTGCAAGGTAGGCTGGTCGAAAGTTTCCATAAACGGGATACGCAAATTTCGTTTGGCGATCAAGTACACGGAACGACGATAGTGCTGACGTTCGTCCTCAGTAATCTTCCATTGGTCTGGGTCATAGAGCAGCTGGACCATGCCTTCTTCAACGGGAGTGATAACGCTTTCGCCAAACATTTCCGAATTAAGAATACCTGATACAGCCAGAATCGCGTCCCGTACTTCCTCCGCCTGAAGACGCCTACGATTGAATTTCCAGAGCAATCGGTTCTCGGGATCAATCTCTAGGGCCAATTCCGACATCGGCGTGCTCGATGATTGCCGATAGGCGCTGCTCAGCATGATCGTTCGATGGAGTGGCTTGAGTCGCCAACCGCTTTCGAGAAGCTCTGACGCCAGATAGTCGAGAAGCTTTGGATGGCTTGGACGGTCTCCGTAATAGCCAAAATCATTGGGCGTATTAACAATCCCATTACCAAAATGATATTGCCAAACGCGATTTACCAAGACACGAGCGGTCAGCGGATTTCGAGAATCGACGAGCCAGTCTGCCAAAGCTGTCCGCGGCTTCGGCTGTTCCTGAGGCAGGACCAAGGGCAAGGCTCGATTGAGTATCTCCGGTGGACGCATTTCCACCAAATCGCCCTTCCTCTCCCAAATTCCCCGCTTGAGCACGTGGATGGGCGTTCGTTTTTCAGGGTCGTTCTCGATGGAAATAATCGTAGGCAACGCCTCAGGGAATGAGTTTTTCAGCTCCTTAATCTTTTTTTCAACTGCCTCCTTCTCTTCGATTGGCAGATTCCGCCTATCTTCCTCCAGAGCCTTGATTTCCTCCTTAATTCGATCCGTCTCTGCTTGCCATGCGTCTATAGTCTCCTGCGGAGCTATAAAACGATTCTTTTCTTGAGTAGCCGATACGAATGCTTGCAGTGAATAGTAGTCCTCCTGGGAGAGAGGATCGAGCCTGTGGTCATGGCAACGGGCACAGCTCAAGGTTAACCCCATAAGAGCCGTGCCAATAATATCCGTACGCTCTGTCAGCACTTCATTGCGGCTCAGCGCAATGTCCGGATTGCCCGCATTCCGCCGGACCGGTCCAAACCGGTGGAAACCGGCTGCGACGTAATCGTCCTCGCTAGCATCTTCAATTTCATCTCCCGCCAGCTGCTCTCTTATGAACTGATCGAAAGGCTTGTCTTCATTGAAGGAACGAATGACATAGTCCCGAAATCGCCAGGCTCCTGGCAGGTGTCGATCGTATTCAAATCCTTCCGACTCCGAGTAGCGGATCACATCCAACCAATGCTGACCCCACTTCTCCCCATAGTTCGGGCTATCGAGCAATCTATCCACCAAGTTTTCGTAAGCGTCCTCCGAATCGTCCTGCAAAAAAGCTTTAACTTCCTTTGGAGTCGGTGGCAGTCCAAGCAAATCGAAAGTGGCCCGGCGAATAAAATCGGCCTTGCTGGCCTCTTCTGATGGTTTCAAATGATTGGCTTTTAGCTTCGAAAGCACGAAACGGTCGACTTCGTTTCTACTCCAGGAATCGTTTCTTACCTTTGGAGTCTTGGGACGCTCAATCGCTTGAAATACCCAGAATTTATCCGGGTCCCGCATTCGCTCCACCTCGCCACGCATTTCACTCCCAGTCAACGCGATCAACGAAATCGCTGCAGCTAGCGAAGCCTGTAAAACTGCAAAATGTAGTAACCTATTCATAGAGGGCCCCGAGCGGATCACACAATATACTAGAAACCTCCCCTGTTTTTCAAGCCATTCCCTCTGGCGGGAAGTAGTCGCCAGTCAGCTCTAACCCTTTCCAGGCGGCAGATTACCCCGCCAACCCGCTTCGAACTGCTCCAACAAGGTTTCGACCAATTCAGGATTATCCCCCGCGATGTTTCGCGTTTCATACGGATCCTGACTGTGGTCGAACAATTCGTAGAAAATCGGCTTTCTCTCGGGGTTTCTATAGTTCTTCCAGACGACGAAACGATAGCGATCCGTTCGCATTGCGTATCCCATCAAATCGTTTTCAAAAAAGTTCCTATCCCAAGTATCCCCTTGCTGCTCTATTATCCGTTGCTCCACTTCTTCGATGAGCGGTCCGAAAAAGGTCTCTCTCACTCCCTGAGACAAGGGATTGGCTGCCCATTCGCGAAGGGCTGGATTAGGATATTGGCTGAACGCCGCCCGCTTCCAAGTGCGGTTTGGATCGCTGATGAGAGGAGCGAAACTGGTCCCTTCGACATGATCGGGGATCTCAACACCTGCCAGATCGCAAAGGGTCGGATACATGTCTATAAGCTCGACCAGGGCTTCCGTTTTAGCTCCCAGGCTATTCGATCCCATCTCCGGCGACCAAAGGATCAAGGGTACGCGAGTAGCGATTTCGTAATTGGTCGCCTTTCCCCAAACGCCCATATCGCCTAGGTGCCAACCGTGGTCGCCCCAAACGATTATAATAGTGTTTTCCCGGATACCCGCTTCGTCCAGGGCATCGATCATATGACCGATCTGCGCATCTACATAGCTCGCACAGGCCAGATAGGCATGACGCAGCGTAGTTGCCAAAACAGGGCCTATCGGGCCCTTCTTAGGAATGCCATGCCTAACTCGAAGTTCGAATGATGCATGTAGTCCCATCGACGCCCCATTCTCAGGCGGACCGATGTGCTCAGCTAGATCGATCTCGGAAGCGTCATACATATCCCAGTACTTCGTGGGCGCTACCCAATTCAAATGCGGGCGAGCAAAACCCAGCCCCAAGAAAAAGGGCTTATTGCCCTCAGTCACCATTTCCTTCATAGTGGCGATGGCTATTCGGGTTTGGTAGCCATCCACGTAAAAATGGTCTTCGACATCACCTGCCTCGTAGGCAGGCCCACTCCCCAAACCAGCTCGGGACTTCTCGTCGTATTTCGCTTCTGCTTCCGCTCGATTCCGCCTGCGAATCTCGATATTCTCCGGATTGGCATAAGGCACAGGCCTTCCCATACCGGTCAAGCGGCTGACGGGATCGCGACTCCAGGACTTTTCGGAATCAGTGAAACGCCCATGATAAATTTTCCCGCAATAAACCGTCTCGTAACCGTTAGCTATCAAGTGCTGAGGCAGCGTAAGGATATCCGGATTGGTTTCCCGAAAGTAGGTGTAGTTCTCAATAATGCCTATCGTATCCGGTCGAGCTCCCGTCATTAGGCTAGCCCGGGAAGGGCTGCAAATTGCCTGTTGGCAATAGGCCCGATTAAACAGCAGACCATCTCCTGCCAATCGGTCGAGATTAGGCGTGATCGCCAGGTCCGAACCGTAGCAACCGAATTCAGGCCGCATATCATCTATCGCTATGAACAGGATGTTGGGCTTGCCGACGGCGAGCAAACCACCGGCCCCAAATGTCATTAGAATGCTGGCTACAATTCCTTTCATAACTGCTGTATGCGTATTCGTTTTAAACCTGCCACTCGGTTGGGAAGGGAAGGCATCAGCATCCGCTACTGAACAGGGTAAAGCCAGTTCGTTCCCAATCGACGAAATCTTATCACCAATGGATCGATTCATGTGATCCTACATACCTAGAAATAGATTCAAGACAAAGGGGTCTTCATGGGAGAGGCAGTGCGCCAAGGCCTTTTCCCGATCGGATTCCGAAAGGGACCCCGTCTGGAATTGGTGATATAAAGCTAACGCTTCCTCCACATTTTTCGGGTCCAGCACAGCCTTGGCGATGGGCACATCGGGTTGCAACGAACGTATCCAATCATGCACGACATGCACCCCTTCACGATCAATCGAAGGTACCCCGATCATCGGCATATGCCCTGCCCCCTTTGTGGCAATGCGATAATAGAGAATAGAT
>DKNL01000026.1 GCA_002474325.1 Opitutales bacterium UBA7389 | reverse complement strand
GGCTATGAACTAGCCTTCCCCCATGATCAGGCCCCGCTATTTAATCTACCTCTCGTTAATCGCTATCGCCACCCTAGCATGGGTCCTCAATGCCCAAAACCGCGGAAGCTGGTCCGACCGCTCTCGACAGGCAGAAAGCCGCGGTTTGGCCGAGCCCTTCAAAGGGATCACGACGAATGGCGAACTCGAAGAAGGCCTTTACGAGATTCGCTCTACAGGCGTATCCACGGAACCCATTCGCCAAGCAGCCATCGCTTTTCTTGAGGCCCTTTCTCCCGAGCAGCGGGAACGAACGACCTTTCCAGTGAATGACTCCGAGTGGCGCAAGTGGATGAATCAGCACTTCTATGTTCGCCAAGGGGTGGGCTTCGACGAGATGGACACCGTTCAACGCGAGGGTGCCTTCGGTCTCATGAAGGCCTCTCTCAGCGCCAAGGGACTCAAATTATCGCGAGATATCATGAATCTCAACCGCACCTTGGGAGAGCTGAACAACGATGACTTCGAGCAGTATAATGAATGGCTCTACTGGATCACTGTTATGGGTGAACCTTCCACGACCGAGCCGTGGGGATGGCAAATCGATGGGCACCACCTCATTATCAACTTTTTCGTCTTGGGCGACCAAGTGGTTATGTCTCCGGTATTCGTCGGCTCGGAACCCGTGATCGCGGAATCCGGGAAGTTCAAAGGTACTGAGATCCTACAAGTCGAGCAGGGACAAGGACTCAGATTCGTTCAATCGCTGAACGCCCAACAGCAATCGAAAGCCATCATTCAATCGGACAAGACCCGAAACAACAATCTGACCGAAGCTTTCAAGGACAATGTCGTCCTCGACTACGCTGGCATCCCCGGATCAGAACTAAACGCTAAGCATCGCAGTCAGCTTATCGATTTGATCGGCCTCTACGTTAGCAACCTGAACCAGGGCCATGCCCAAGTCCGCATGGAAGAAGTGGAAGCCCACCTCGACCGAACCCACTTCGCCTGGATCGGCGACACGAGCGATGACGCCGTTTTCTACTACCGCATCCACAGCCCGGTCATTCTCATCGAATTCGATCACCAAGGGTCCCGCGGCATGCGCCAATACTACCCCGACCGCCGCCCCATTCGCCAACACGTCCACGTCGTCATCCGCACTCCCAATGGCAATGACTACGGCCACGACTTGCTCCGGCAGCATTACGAGAAGCATAAGCACTAAGGTAAATCTGATTGGCAGGGAGGACTGCACAGCCGCACGAAGCTGGAGCGAAGACTGGTCTCAATCCCCCGAAACGCGAATATGGAGAACCGAGACGGCCCTCACTCTCTCGAATGTTTCAATAGCACATTGCCTTAGCGTTCTTCGCGTCCTTTGCCGTCAAGAGAATCAAATAAAATTTTATTAGGGTAAACATTCAGTTTTGCTCTAAAACCCACGCAGCTCTGATCAATCGCGGAATAATTGCCTTGGGAAGTGATCCCGCTGGGGAGGCACAAGCTATAATCAATGCAGGCCTACTCGAGCTCAGAAATGATCCTCTCACTTACCTAGTAAAATTCGAGTTCGATGAGGCCGAACGAGACTCCGATGGATTGTTTAACGACAACAAATTCGGTGCAACCGACTTGACGGAAATTCAGCCACAACTTCCCTGACAAAGAGTCTGACCGGAACTGGCTACACACTGGAAGCCGTAGCATTCGAAGCTGCGAAGCTTATGCGGATTTGCACCGTTGCCGACGATCAGAAACTAACGGACATGTTGGGGTGTCACACTGTAGGGACGAGATTTCTCATGTTACGTTTTTTTGAACGCACGGGCAACACACCACCCCCTCCCCAAGTTCCCGACACCGACTCGAGACTTGTAATCCTTGGACTTGGATTACTCGGTTTCCTAAAACGGTGCAAAATAAACGACGAACCAAACAACAATTTCCACTAAGCCCGCAGTCGACTGCGGGCTATTTTTGCGCCTAGATGGCCCGATGCGAACCATATTACCTCTATTAATAGTGGGCATCATAAACGCCAACCTACTCGCCGCTCCCATCGACACGCGAATTATCGCCTACAATGAAATCAGTGGAAACGAAGCTCTAATACTTAAACGCTACGGTCCGTCGGGTCAAGAAGACGGGGCGGCTTTGCCTTGCGCCCTTTTCTTTTTCGGAGGCGGTTGGAATGGCGGCGACATCAGTCACTTCGAGCCACAGTCCAGACATTTGGCTGAGCGCGGAATGGTCGCCATCTGCGCCCAATACCGGACGCGCACCTCTCACAACGTCCCCCCCAATGTTTGCTTGATGGATGCCAAGAGTGCCGTTCGCTATGTTCGGCGAAATGCTGAGGACCTCGGAATCGATCCGCATCGACTGGCTGTCGGTGGCGGTTCTGCTGGAGGACACTTGGCCGCGGCCACTACCTTTTGCGAAGGCTTCAATACGTTGGGCGAAGACAGGAAAATTTCTACTCGGGCCAATGCCTTGCTGCTCTTCAATCCCGTCATCGATAATAGCGTCAATGGATACGGCCACGATCGAGTCATAGAATTCTGGGAGGAATTCTCTCCTATTCACAATATCTCATCCCCACCTCCAACGATGTTCCTACTAGGCGATAACGATAGCCTCATTCCCGTCGGCACCGGGGTGGCGTTTCAAAAAGCCATTCAAGATGCGGGCGGACGCTGTGATCTCCACATTTATCCGACCGGTACACATGGCTTTTTCAACCAGGGCCGACCAGCCGGCAATGGGAAAGAATACTACGAAGATTGCGTCCAGAGGATGGATGCTTTCTTAGTGAGTTTGGGATTTTTGAAGGCGGAGAGGTGAGGATACCGGGTCCAACCCTATTTTGAAAAGTCAGAGAGGAATGGCTCAGTCCTCCGAGTGTCAATTGTGAAGGACCGAGACGGTCTTCCCTACCTGGATTCGGCTTTCTCAAAGGTAGCACAGGCATCCTGTAGAATGACTAATCATGCGGGATACCGTGCAAGGATCGACCCTCCGCTCTGTGCCCAAATTATTGTTACCTCTAAAAACCCCATTTCAATCCTTTACGATCTCTGCGTCCTCGATGCTCGCTAATGCTAGCGGGCGGTTAATCCCTCCATCTCCCTTACCCAAATTTCAAACAGTTACCAAAAATAGGGGCATCAAAGAGTTTCGTTGAAACCTAGAATCTTAATCGCTTGTTTTTTATCTAGATTGTCAGTAACCCTAGATTTCATGCAGAATATAGGCGATCAGCTAGAGGAAGCCAGGAAACGACGAGGCATCACCGTTAGAGAG
>DKNL01000117.1:16741-17135 GCA_002474325.1 Opitutales bacterium UBA7389 | reverse complement strand
ATGGCATAGAGTTCGAGCCTGCCAAGGATCATCAGCAGCGAAAGAAACAGTTTGGTGCCTGAATGGAAGGAATCGTAGGTTTCGGTTGGGCCCACTCCCGCGAATCCGGGCCCGATATTAAATAGGCATGCTTGGACGGCGCTTAGATTGGTGCCCATATCCGTTCCAATCTCGAATACGGAAGCAACTTGCACGGACAACAAGAAGATAACGCCGGTCAATATCAGATAGATGCCAATCTCTTGAGTAGCAGCGTTGCTTAAAGTGCGGTTGTTGATTCTGATCTGCCTAACGACTCGCGACCGAAACGACCGCTCGACATTCATGATGCAGAGTCGCAAGGCTACTACGAGGCGATTGATTTTTATGCCTCCTGCGGTAGAGCCGGAACACC
>DKNL01000117.1:12255-16467 GCA_002474325.1 Opitutales bacterium UBA7389 | reverse complement strand
AAGGCTACTACTAGGCGATTGACTTTTATGCCTCCTGCGGTAGAACCGGAACACCCGCCGATAATCATTAGAACGACTAAAACCGCTTGCGGAAGTGAAGGCCAACGGGCGAAATCTTCAGTTGCGAAACCGGTCGTCGTCAAAATGGATACGGTCTGGAAAATGCTGGAACGGACGGTGTTGACGACATCGTCCCCCGGGGCTTCGATAGCGATATCGAAGGAAACAATAGTCGCGGATGCCAAGAGTATTAAAATAAAGGCTTTAAACTCCGTATTGGTGGAAATACGACGAAATCGTCCATTTAACGTGGCGAGGATGATAGGAAAGCTAATGGCTCCCAGAATCATGAATACGATTCCGATCATTTCCACTGAAGCACTACCAAAAGCCGCGATGCTGTCTGTTCGCGTGCTGAATCCACCAGTCGCCACGGTGGTAAACATATGGCAGACTGCATCGAACCAGCTCATGCCGGCGAAGCGGTAGGCTATGGCACAACATGCTGACAGTCCCAGATAAACATATATCAGTCTTAGGATCGCCGATTGTACGCGGCTTTCCTCGAAGTCGAATGTCGATCCTGAAGCTTCGTTTGCGTAGAGCAACTTGGCTCCGGCTCCGAGAAAACCGAGTATTGCCACAAAGAATACTACTACTCCCATTCCGCCAATCCATTGGCTTAAGGATCGCCAGAAGAGTATGCTGTAAGGCAATTGCTCCAAGTTTGAGAGCACGCTGGCCCCAGTGGTCGTTATTCCTGAAACGCTTTCGAAGATTGCTCCTGAAATTCCAATATGGGGAGTTGTAATCAGGAAGGGAATACTGCCTAGAAGACTAGATAGGATCCAGCCCAGCCCAATCACGCTAAGAGCCTCTCGGCGATAGAAACGTTGAGGTGCTTTTCGCCCGATCCAATATAGGATGCCCGCCGAGAGCAGCGCAGTGGCTAGAGAAATGCCGAACGCGACAGTAGTTAGATTCTGGTCGATATCCTCGTCAAGAAATATGGATACACAGAGGCAGAGAGCGAATGCCAGTGCGATAATTATCAGCACCACGCTAAGTAACCTGGATACGAGTCCGAAGTTCATTGCATTCAGGACTTTACTATTTGGTAATCGGCTCGCACAAGTCTATTTAGTCAGTTTGAGCAACTCCTTTAACTTCTCTTTACCGATAATGGCGATGATAGAGTCGCCAGCTTGCAGAATATCATCGCCGGTTGGCATGCGGGGGATAAAATTGGATTCCTGGCCGACAATCACGCATCCATCAGGCCATTTGACTTCCCGTATACGTTTACTGGATACAATAGAATTAGGTTGGATATCAAGTTCGATTATGCAAGTGGAGCATTTTTCGCCTTCTTCCAGTTCGATAAACGATTTCTTTCCGATATACCTGAGAACCTCATTGGCGGTGGCGATTCTCGGGGAAACGGCGAGTTCCAAGCCTAGGGAGAAACTCAGCTTGTCTAAAACCTCGATGTAATCGGCCCGATTAATGGCCAGCATGGTATGCTGGGCGCCTAGCTTATAGGCCTGAAGGCAGGTCATTATGTTGTCTTCATCGTCCTTGGAGCAGGCGATGAAGAAATCGGCACTTCCGACTTCTTCCTCCTCGAGGACGCGCAAGGAGGTTCCTTCTCCGTGCACGAAGGTGACATTCGGCAAACTTTCAGCCAGGGACCGGCAGAGCTCCAAGTCTTTCTCTATTACCCGAATTTTGAATCGCGGATTGCTCAAGAGACGTACCAAAGAAATGGATATTTCGCTACCGCTAAGCAAAGTGATGCCGATTTTCTTGGAGAGCTGGGAATCGGGGTCGAAGAGCGGTTTCGCTTCGAACAGGGAGTCAGGATGCCCAAACAGCGTGACGATGTCTCCTTCTTGAAGGACGGATTGGGCGTTGGCGACTGTGGACGTTTCCCCTTGCTGAATTAGCCCAATACGCAAATCTCCTGGTAGCTTCATTTCCAGCAGGGGTATGCCGACGATTTTGGCTCCTTCTTGGATTTCAATCGATTGCACTTCGATTTTCCCTCGACCAAAATCCTCTACGGCTACACGGCCTGGATTGCGAATATGCTTGGCTAGTTCGACTGCGGCCAGTGCTTCGGGGTTGACCAAATGGTCGATGCCGAAATGACGCTGGTGGTTGATTACCGAATTGTCGCGAAATGTAGCGTCATGGACGCGAGCGAAGGTGGTTCGGGCTCCGAGAGCTTTGGCAAGAGAGGACGATACTAGATTGGTTTCATCCCGACTGGTCATGGCCAAAAAAAAGTCGCATTTTTCTACCCCTGCTCGACGTAAAGTTCGGGCGGAACTGCCATTCTCGTTGATCACGCGAACATCGAACTGCTCGTGGATGGTTTGGGCTCGCTCGGCGTCGCGTTCGATTACGGTAACGTCGTGATCGTTCAGACTTAGGGTTTCGCTCAAATGAGAGCCTACCTCGCCGGCTCCTACGATAACGATTTTCATTTCGAGCGGATTCTGAGGAATTAGTGAGCGCTGTCCAGAGGAGATTCGAAGCAAACGGCAGGGACAATTCGCTAAATATCGGTCGAGTGTCGCTTACCGATTCCTGCAAGAGCACGCCGATAAGGAGTAAACCGCAGAATATGTGGACGATATACAGGCAGAGAGCGTAGGCGATTCCGAAGGTATTACGCCAATTCTGCTGCCAGGCAGTCTCTTGGCCCAAATCGAGAGCGGGAATCAGGGTGTCGAGGGCGACAATAATTGGATTGAAGCTGGGATACTCTTAAGGCGTGCCTATCGAAGGATCGCTATCTTCCTGTAGATTAGACTCTTCTGAGGCGGGAACCAACGGATCTTACTACCGGTGGAGAATCGAGTAATTTAGCCCGATATTGATGACCACTAGGGCGATTCTTAAGAAGGCAGCCCAGCATTTTGCGAGGATGGTAGTGATGCGATGCGGCTCTCCGTGATGGATCGAGCCCGGATCAGCTTGATAAACTGGATGGAGGCTTCATAATCTAGTTTTAGGTTCGCAGGGATTTTTACTCCATAATGTCATGTTGATACACCAATTTAAGGGTGCTTTGATTGTAGGTTCCTTCGTGGGTGTGGGCTCGACTTTGTTTAGCGTAAACGGGCAACAGGTGGAATTTGGGTTGGAAGTCTCGCCTATTTTTGAGTCTAAGTGCCTCTCTTGTCACAATGCGAGCGATGCAGAGGGGGACCTTGTATTAGATACGAGAAAGTCTGTTTTGGAGCATCCGGATGCGATTGTACCAGGCGATGCAGCCGCGAGCTATTTGCTCGAAGTGATCACTGGTCCGAATCCGGATATGCCGGAAGATGGCGAGCCACTTAGCGGCGAGGAGGTATTGCTCATCAAGCGTTGGATTGACGAGGGTGCGGCTTGGCCCGATGGGCTTGTTTTAAGAGACAAGACGCCACGCGATTTGGATTGGTGGTCTTTGCAACCGATCCTATCGAAACCTGTTCCGGATAGCAGATTTGATCACCCAGTCGATGCCTTTATCGATTTGAAGCGGACTGAGAAGGGATTGTCGGCAGTTTCGCAAGCTCGGGCGGCCGTTCTTTTTCGGCGTCTTAGCTATGATCTGACTGGGTTGCCTCCAGTCCCCGAGGATGTGGACGTGTTCGTGGCAAGCTATGAAGGAGCGGCAAACGATCGCACTCGCGATTCGATTTGGAATGATTGGGTGGACCGGTTTTTGGCGTCGCCCGAGTTCGGGGAAAAATGGGGCCAGCATTGGCTCGACTTGGCCCGGTTTGCGGAAACACATGGCTACGACAAAGACAAATTGCGACCAAACGCTTGGCCATATCGGGACTATATTATCCGAAGTTTCAACACGGATAAGCCCTTCGGAAGATTCGCTAAAGAGCAGGTTGCGGGCGATGTTCTCTTCCCTGGTAATTCTGACGGCATATTAGGGCTCGGTTTTCTGGCTGCAGGGCCCTGGGATTTTATTGGGCACTATGAGGTCGGCGAAGCGAAATTGGATGGCCGAATAGCCAAGCATCTGGATCGGGATGAAATGATCTCGGCGGTGTTTAACGTGTTTCAAAGTTCTACCGTACAATGTGCCCAGTGCCACAACCATAAGTTCGACCCTATAAAGATGGAGGATTACTATCGCTTGCACGCCGTGTTTGCGGGAGTGGATCGGGAGGATCGGGTTTATGATGGCCTTTCGCTGAATCA
>DKNL01000117.1:0-11874 GCA_002474325.1 Opitutales bacterium UBA7389 | reverse complement strand
CAGCTGGAAATCGGAGCCCGTATTGATCGGCAAATAATAGCGAAACTTTCGGGTATCGATCGACGAATCGATCTGATTAAGGAGGTTTACGGAACGGGGGAATCGTCGCGATTCGGTTTTCAAGCGAAGCCTGCATCGAAATCCGAAACCGAAAAGTGGATACAGGTTGATCTGGGAACGCCCGCTAATGTGGATCATATCCGTCTGATGCCTGCCTACGACAAGGACCACAAGGTGAAGGAAGGCTATGGATTTCCGATCCGCTATCGGGTAGAAGGGTCGAATGATGCGGATTTCAAAGAAGGCGTTCGCTTGTTGAGCGATATGAGTAGCTCCGATCAGCCCAACCCAGGTGTTGAGACAGTGTATGTGGATGTGGGTCCTCCAGCAATCCGGTATATCCGTGTTGCCGCGACCAAGCTACCTCCCCGACTGCCCTTTAAATCAGATTTCATTTTCGCTTTAGGGGAATTGGAAGTTTTAAACAATTTTGGGGAGATCAATTTTGCGCTGAGCAAGGAAGTAACAGCCTCAGATCAGATTGATGACAGCGAGCATTGGCGACCCGATTATCTGGTAGATGGAAACTATTTCAAGGAACCCTCCGATGGGGCTGCCTTCGAGGAGCTAAAGGCATTGCAGAGCGAGCGAGCTCAAATAAAGGCGGAGATTCGCTCTCCGGAGATAGAAGCCAGGAAAGAGGTCATTCAAACAGAAATTGCTTCGCTGATCGAGCAACTCAAACCTTTCGATTCTGACTCCGTGGTCTATGCGGCAAACGCCAATTTCGTTATGCGTAGTCGATTTGGGGCGAGGGACGGAGAGCCTCGTCCGATCTATTTGCTTAACAGAGGAGATCTTCAGGCTCCAGGGGATCGCATGCTTCCGGGGGCGCCTCCGCTATGGCAGGGGGTTCCGGATCTTTTCGATATCGACAATCGAAACGAAGGGGAAGCTCGAGCGGCACTAGCCGACTACTTGACGGGAAGGGATAACCCGCTTTTCTGGCGCTCAATTGCCAACCGTGTGTGGCAGTGGACCTTCGGAAAACCCCTGGTGGGATCGCCCAACGATTTTGGACGCATGGGGCAGTCACCCACTCATCCGCAATTGCTGGATTATTTAGCGGCTCGGATGAGAGACGATCCGAATCAGTCGCTTAAGTCGCTTGTACGGTTGCTGATCACGAGCCAAACCTACCGCTTTTCCAGTGATCACGATGAGACCAATGCCATGATCGATTCAGGCAACCAGTTCTACTGGCGGGCGGACAGGCGACGGCTAACGGCGGAGGAATTCCGGGATTCTTTGTTGGCGATAAGCGGAATCCTGAGACTGAAAGATCGAGGCGGTAAAAGCTTTTACGATTTTGTGCTGGAGAAGCCGCAGCACTCCCCGCACTACGAGTACCACTTGCATGATCCGAACGATCCCGAGTCGCATCGACGGACTATATACCGATTTGTAGTGCGGTCTCAACCACAACCTATGTTGACGACATTGGATTGTGCGGACCCGTCCATCAGCGTGGCCGTGCGAGACGAGTCGACTTCTGCGTTACAGGCCCTGACTCAATGGAACCATCGCTTTGTGGAAGCGATGGCGAAGCGGTTAAGCGAGCGTCTTGAAAACGAAGGATTGTCACACAGGACGAAGGTGGTCGAAGGAGCCAGTCGCTTGGCTTTGGGAAGGGCTCCGAGTCCCATGGAGAGCGAATTGCTGGGAGAACATCTGGAGCGATTCGGACCGGCGAGTATGGCTCGCGTCCTGTTTAATCTAAACGATTTCATCTACCTCGATTGATATGAACCGAAGAATATTTTTGGGAACGATGGGTGGTATGGCTTTGGGCAATCTATTGACTCGAGAGGGCCATTTGGGTGCCTCGGGGGTGATTCACCCCTTGCATTACGAACCGAAGGCGAAACGGGTGATTCAACTCTTCATGGCGGGAGCGACGAGCCATGTGGACACATTCGACCACAAACCGTATTTGGAGAAAAAGGACGGGCAGCCTTGGGATCCGGGTGAAAAAGTTGAACTCTTCCAAAGTGAACCGGGAGCCACCTACGCTAGCCCATGGAGATTCAAGCCCTACGGAAAAAGCGGAAAGATGTTGAGCGATATAGTGGCTCCCCTTGGGGAGGTTGTCGATGAACTGGCTTTTATTCACAATGTGGTAGGCAAGACGGGCGTGCACAGTCAAGCGACGCTTCTGCAGACAACGGGATTCAATTTTCCAGGTTTCCCCAGTGCGGGATCCTGGGTCTCCTACGCTTTAGGCAGCGAGAGTGATGATCTGCCCTCATTTGTCGTGCTACCCGACCACCGAGGTCTGGCGTCCAACGGAGCGAAGAATTGGGGAGCGGCCTTTTTGCCAGCCCAACATCAAGGCACGCTCATTCGACCTGGCAATGAGAATGCCATCGCCGATCTCCATCCACCAAAAAGCGCTTTCATTTCCCCTGAAAGCGATCGGGCAGGTTTGGAGTTGCTCAGCCGCTTGAATGCGGCTCACGCTGAGCATCGACCTGGCGATAATCGCCTTTCCGCTCGTGTAAAAGCCTATGAACTGGCTGGGGCGATGCAGCTCAGTGCCACCGATGCGTTGGATGTGTCGCAAGAGCCTCAATACATAAAAGATATGTATGGGCTGGCTCCGGAAGGCCCGGCGGTCGATGACAGCATCATTAATACTAAAGCGGAGACGGAATTCTTTGGCCGCAAATGCTTGGTAGCCCGTCGGTTGCTCGAGCGTGGAACGCGTTTCGTGCAAATCTGGAGCGGTAATGACAACGGATTCCCGCGGCGAAACTGGGATAGCCACGAGAATATCAAGCGGGATCATGAACCCTTAGCATTGGGAATGGCACACGGAGCGGCTGCTTTAATCAAGGATCTGAAGCAGCGTGGATTGCTGGACGAAACTATAATTTTATGGACGACCGAGTTTGGGCGTATGCCTTGTTCGCAAGGCAGTTCGGGGCGGGATCATAATCCATTCGTATTCACAAACTGGATGTGCGGAGGTGGGGTCAAACCAGGAACTTATGGGGAAAGCGATATTTGGGGATTCAAACCTCTCGATCCTAATCGGAAAACCGCAGTCTATGATATCCACGCCACCATTCTATACCAATTAGGTATCGATCATGAAAAACTTACCGTGCGAAATAACAGTATAGACAGGCGTTTGACCGACGTGCATGGGCATGTGATCCACGATATGCTAGCCTAGCACGTAGCCGAAACGCTCCGGCATCAGCTTTGCTGTTGTGCTTGCTCTCGCGAAGACATGTGCCTTTTCGGCGCTCGTGTTCGACCCTTTGGTCTGGTTGTGCAGTCAATGTGATCACGTGATCACATTGACTACACAGGGATCATCGATCGATTGACCGAGTGCTCAGTTCTGGACGATTACAGTGGAGTTTAGCTCGCCTCTGAAGAGCGGGCTCGTGCAGATCTCCAGGATCAGGTCTTTGAATCCGCCACCATTCTCAAGATTGGCTCGGGCGGTATCGGCGGCGACGATACGTTCCTGGAACGAAAGCGGATGGCCCAAAGCATAGGCGAAAAGCTTCTCTGCCAGGGCTCGCGTGAATTGGTCCGAGCGGTTTAGCAAGACCTGTTTCATAGACGCGAGTCCATCGAAAGAGCCGCTGGGCACACTGCCCTTCGCATATACAGGTTGTCCATTACGATAGGTCTCGCGGTAGGCACCAACGGCGTCGAATTGCTCCATGCCGAATCCCCAAGGATCAATGCTGCGGTGGCAATCGGCGCAGGTTTCGATTTCCCGATGGCGGGATAGCATGTCAAAGATGGTCTTGGTTCCGCGGACATCGGGTTCGATAGGCTCGACATCGGCGGGGGCGGGCGATGGAGGGTCGCCGAGAATATTTTCCAGTATCCAAACGCCTCGGACGACTGGAGACGTGCGGGTGCCATTGGAAGTCAGTTTCAGAATACTGGCTTGCCCTAGGAGACCTCCGCGTGGATTGTCGATCGGTAAGGCAACTTCGCGAAACTCGTTACCTTCAACATTGTCTAGCCCGTAGTGGGTGGCCAGGCGTTCGTTGATAACCACGAAATCTGAATCTAGAAAAGCGGTTACAGGAAGATTGTCCTTCAATACCCGACTGAAGAACGCCTCGCTCTCTTGTCGCATCATCGACTCAAGCAAAGGATCGTAGTCTTCATATAATTTCGGATCGGGCTTCATGAGTTCGATATCTTTCAGTCCAAGCCATTGAGCCGTGAAATCGTGGACGAAGCGTTCCGCTTTATCATCGTCCAGCATGCGGGCCACTTGCTTGCGAAGAGTCCGCTCGTCAGCCAGCTTGCCAGACTTTGCCAGTTTCAAAAGCGAATCGTCCGGCATGGAATTCCAAAGAAAGTAGGATAGACGGTTGGCTAATGCCCAAGGATCCTCAGCATCGCTACGGTCGTAGTTGAAAAGGAATCTGGGTGAACAAAGTATCCCTTCGACCACGTTTTCCATGGATTCCTCTTCGCTGAGCCCTTCGGCAATTCCTGCATGGTACAGATTCACGAAAGTACTCGTTGTATTCTCGGGAACCGGACGCCGAAATGCCTTGAAGAGGAAGCTCTCAATATTCCTTTCAATTTTAGCATCAGATGCCTTTTCGGAACCCACGAGTTCCCTGAAAGCTTTCGGTGGCCAGGAATTGATAACCGGACCGGACACTCCGATCTCATTCACGTAAAGCAGATCCGCTACGAGCCGCTCCTCGCCCTCGACAATTGCCAATGGCGAGCGGTTAAGCCTGGCTCCGTTAGCATAGTGGATCATGATATTTTCGCCTTCCTTGAGGCGGACATCCACTTCGTCTATGCTTAGCTCGCCGCCCGTGTAGAAATAGCCGACGCGTCGCCCGGGAACGGTGGCCGCATCCATATGGCGGGCTTCCGCTGCCTGTATAGCTACAATCGATACCAGTCGTGGTTCACCGTTAGGATTACGATCCCGTTTTGGCATACTTTCCTGGTAGTTGTCATCAGTATAGGTATAACCGATTCCCTGGGCTTCCAGATCCGTTCGTAGATCTCGGGCGAAGGCACTGACCCTTATCCGGTAAAGGCCATCTTGAGGAGCAACAAAATCTTTAGGCCACATGACGTGTTTGCGGTCACGACTGGACGACGTGATCACGAATTCGCCTCGTTCCTCGACATTGTATCCGTGTCCGATCGTGCCCAGCCGGTAGATACGGTCTTCGCGAATGTCCGGGCCGCTGGCGATCGCATGCTTGGCTATCTTCTGAGCATTGTTCTGCAGCTTGAGAACCATTTCCGGGTTGGTGTCCAGGGTGACGGCCATATTCTCGAACCCATCGAGTTCGGGATCCGCGGGAAGGCTTTCAGAAAGCTTCAAATTGATTCCCAGCAAATCCTCTACAGTGTTGTCCAGAGCACTGTGACTCAATCGGCGGATGGCGATGCGGCCTTCGCCAAGCAGCGTTTCGGCAGCTGAACGCAATTCCGTATCTATGGCTTTAGTGATGAGGTTGATTTCCTGGGCGGTTGGGCGTGGTTCGTCCTCTGGAGGCATGTCGCCGAGGACGAGCATGTCGGAAACATCCTGCCAGATGATGGCGAATTCTCCTTTGGTGAAATCCCGGCTAAGCGTATCCAGTCGAATGTCGCCCTTCTGTTTTTCCTCCCCGTGGCACTTTAAGCAATGCTCTTCCAGGAAGGGCGTTACCAAGGTGTCGAAATCTTCCGATGCGGAAAGAGGATTAGCGACGCTCAATGCAAAGCCGATTAAAGGTAGGGAGGACCGGCTCGGCTCTCCAAAATTGAAGAATAGACGAAGGACCGGGCCCAGTCTTCGCCCAGTCTTCGCCAGGCGTGCGGTCCTCCCTACCATCGAGTTCATGAGCGTGGGTAGCTTGTTAAGGTGCTCCACCTCTTTTCCTTCCTAACACGAAGATCCTACGCGAGCTCCGAATTTACGTTGCCGGTACTGGTGGCAAAGGCATCGGTCTCGATTCCCAGCTTCTGTAGCATGGTTACGAATACATTAGACAGGGGAACTTCGCCTTCCTTGAAAATGATATCTTGGCCGCCATGCTTGAAGTTTCCTCCCGCGAGCAGCACAGGAAGATTTCGATTGGAGTGGGAACTGCCGTTGCCTAGCCCACTGCCAAACAGGACTTGAGTCCGGTCGAATAGAGGAGCGTCTCCATCTTGGATCTCTTTCAAGCGGCTCAAGAACTTGGAGAGGGATCGCGTGTGCATCTGTTCGATCTTCACCAGCTCATCGACGACTTTGGGGTCCTTACCGTGATGGGATTGGCCGTGATAACCTGAGAGCTGTTCACCTCCAAGAATTATAGGCAATCCGCCCGCAGGTAGCTCGATAGAAACGACCCGAGTAGAATCATGCTGTAAGGCCAGGGCAGTCAGTTCGAACATCAAATCCAGATTGCGGTGGAATGTGGTGGGTCGCTCCATTAGTGGCGGGGCACCGGGTTTGGGTGTATTCACCCACTGCTGTTGCCGTTCGATGCGCTTTTCGACTTCACGAACAGATGAGAAATAGCTGTCGACCTTTTCGCGATCCTCATAGCCGATTTCATTTTGCAGCGATTTGGCATCTTCCGCCACCATGTCGAGAACGCTGCGCTTGAGCTGCATGGCTCGATTGGCCGCTTTTGGATTCAGATCGTTTACGAAAAGCTTTTTGAAGACGACCATTGGGTCGGGCTCGGGAAGTAGAGGAACTCCGTTTTCATCCCAGGAAAGCGTCTGGGTAGGTTTTCCCTCGGAAGCTCCGAGCTGAAAGGAGTGGTAGCGGCTGTCGTGGCTCAGGTGCTTAGCCGCCAGTTGGTCGAGAGTGATATCGTTGCGAACCATGATCGATTCGCCGATGTACTCCGGCTTGTAAACGCCAGAGAGAAACGAGGGGGTGCCCTTGTGGCCACCATTGATACCGTGATCGACTCCGGATAAGACAGTGAAGTCGCTCCTGTGGGGCATAAGCGGCTCTAGCAGTTTGGGAATGCGATTGCTGCCCCTCTCGGGATGCCATTCGCCGGGATACATGCCCAGAAAGGTTCCCACGGTGACCAAACGCTTTCGAGCCTGGGAGATGGGATTAGATGCTGCGACGGACACTGGCAGGGAGTTCAGGAAGGGCAGAGCCATTAATCCTCCCGCTCCCCGAAGAAATTGCCTCCGGTTAATTTCGACGACTTTACCCATTGTAGAAGAGTGTACATCAAAATACCGGGAATTAGTCAAACCCGGATATTTTGGGGAATTGGGCGAGAATGATTAGGCTCTCAGGCGATGACATTTTTCCAGACGCGGCCGTGGACGTCGGTGAGGCGCAGGTTGCGGCCGCCGTATTGGAAGGTGAGCTTTTCGTGATCGATGCCGAGCAAGTGGAGCACGGTGGCCCAGAGCTCGTAGACATTAGAAATCTCTTCGACGGCGTGATAGCCGAACTCGTCAGTGGCTCCATAGACGTGGCCGCTCTTGCTCCCACCTCCAGCCATCCAGAGGCTGAAGCCTTGAGGATTGTGGTCGCGGCCGATGTCTTGAGAGAAGTTCGATTGAGAGAAGGGGTTACGTCCAAACTCACCGGTGAAAACGACTAGGGTTTCGTCGAGCAGACCGCGTTGATCGAGATCTTTGAGGAGGGCGGCAATTGGTTGGTCGACTTGCTTAGCCATGGTGCCGTGGCCTTTTTGGATGTCGCCGTGCTGATCCCATGGGTTGCCTCCGCCTCCTCCGCCGATTCCGTGACTGCAGCAGGAAAGCTCGACGAAACGCACTCCGCGTTCCACGAGGCGACGGGCCATCAAGCATTGCCGGGCGTACTCATCCATCTGGGCGATGGCATCGTTGACGCCGTACATCTCCAGGGTCTTTTCCGATTCGCCGGATATATCGGTCAGCTCGGGAACGGCTTCTTGCATGAGGTAAGCGGTCTCCGCGTTCTCGACCGATGAAGCTATAGCGTCCTTGGCGGCAACCCGCTCTGCGAACCCAAGGTCGAGTGATTTGATGAGGTCGAGGGCCTGCCGCTGTTCCCGTTTCATCATCCGGGGCTCGATATGGGGTACAGCTCGATCTCCTGATATATTGAAGATGGAGCCTTGGGTGGTGGCTGGCAGGAAGGCGTTGCCGAACAGGCTGACTCCTCCATGGGGAGTTTTCGATTCAGCCGATTGCAAGACAACGAAGCCGGGCAAGTTTGGGTTCTCGGTGCCCAGTCCGTAGTTTACCCAGGCACCGGCACTGGGATAGCCCAGGAATGGAAAGCCGGAGTGCATAAAAAAGTTGCCTTGGGCATGTTCGCTGAACTTAGCCGTCATGCCGCGAACAACCGTCAGCTTGTCGACTTGCTCGGCGATGTGAGGGAAGAGATTGGTGAGCTCAATTCCCGATTTCCCGTAACGCTTGGATTTCCAGAATGAGCCGAGAATATTGCCGACGTCATCAAACTGGGTTCGCTCGACTTGCATCGGCATGGGCTTGCCATGCAGTTCGCGTAGCATTGGCTTGGGGTCGAAGGAATCGATGTGGGACACACCGCCCGACATATATAGGAAGATGACCGATTTGGCTTTAGCAGGATGGTGGAGCTGTTGGAGATATTCGTTCTTGGCTGAAGCTGAATTTATGAAGCTGGAAAGAGCGAGGCCTCCAACACCCTTGGAAGTCAGTTTGAGAAATTCTCGACGATTTAACGGCTCAATAGACATAGATAAATTCCTTTGAGTTGATTAGGGCAAATGCGATGCGCTCAACTGCAGTATCCGTATCACCGATACTTTCGAAATAGGATGTTAGCTTTTCAAGTTCGGAATCGCTAGGCTTTCGAGCATATCCGTCCCAGTATAAGGTTTCGATTAGCGAATCTGGCGATCGGTTGTTGGTATCGCGAATCACTCTCCGTGCCCAGGAGTTCGCAGTGTTTTTGGTGAAGTCGCTATTGAGCATGGTTAGGGCTTGGGCGGGTACATTGGTACTGTCGCGAACCCCGTTGGTTGTGGTGGGAATGGGAAGATTGAAGGCGGTGAGAAAGGGATTTAGCTGATTACGTTTGGTCTTTACGTAGACTCCGCGCTGGAAATCCTCTCCGGCCATAATGCTGACTGAATCCATGATGGCCTCTGCTTCCAAACGTCGGGGCTCGAAAAAGGATAGGTATTCATTGGTTGGGTCCAATTCCATCGATGCTTCGGTGGCGGCACTTTGGGAGCGGAAGGTTCGGCTTAGAACCATCTGTCTTAGCGCGTTTTTCAAGGACCAGCCTTGCTCTTCGAAATTCAGAGCCAGGTAGTCGAGAAGCTCTGGATGTGTGGGCTCTTTGCCGAGCCGACCGAAGTTGTCGGTAGTGGACACGATTCCACTGCCGAAGACGTAGTGCCAAAGTCGGTTGACGATGACGCGCGATTTGAGGGTGTTATCCGGATCGAGGATATCTTCGGCCAATTCGATGCGACCTGATCGACTGGGGCTGTAGGGCTTATTATTGAAGACTTCGAGGAATTGTCGGGGTACGGGCTCTGCCGCTTTTTTGTATTCGCCACGGACGAGAAGTGGCTGATCGATAATGTCACCTTCGAATATGGAAGGGGCTCGGGTGGGGAAGGGGATTTCGTTTTCGAGCGACCTGTATTTCGCAAACAGTGGCTCAAGATCTTCTGGTAGCGAGTCGATGCGGTTGGGAAGCAAATTGAAGCGGACGAAGACGCCGAGATATTGGGCTTGAGCGTCGCTCATCCGCCCTCGCTTCCATGCGAGGATAGAGTCTTCCAGGGCTTTGCGATAAGCACCGATAAGCGAATCGTTGTCGGTGATGGCTGTTTCGCCATACAACAATGTGAACAACGGCGTTCCCAGTTCCTTGAGTTTCGTATTGCCGCCTATGATTTCGGTCACCCCAAACCAGGACCGTCCTTCGGTGTGTTTGGTAGGTCGATCCGCTCCAGTGGTAATCTGATAGTGGACGCGGTCGCCGTTCCAAAATTTGTATTTTTCCAGTGGGTACCAGCGCATCATTTCGCTATCGGTTGTTGTGTAGGGGTGCAGTCCGCCTTCCCGTGGGTAATTGCGTGCCGACATCCTGACGACACCTCCTTTGCCTATGGCCCGCATGTAGCTCCAGTCTCCATCGGCCGTATGGTAGGGAGATGCCAGCATGCCGTTATGTTTGTCGGAAAAGAGATGGCTGTAGACGCCGGTCGGGTAAATGCCAGTAACCGCCACTTCGCCTTCGGTAGCGATCGAGAAGACCCCGGCTGGACTGACCTTGGGATTGATGCCATTCCCCTCTGGATACCAGGAGTCCAGCGTTTTCTGGTCCCGCAGATCGTAGTATACGCTAGCTTCGGCCTTTGCCTTTCGATTGGCCGCGTAGTCGATTTCGTATTGTGCCCTAAGTTCCTCCCAGGCTTTGGCTAATGAATCGTCTGCTTTCCCTTTCCAATTAGCTATTGGGGAGAAAGGATGGTAGGCCCCGGTTTGCCTGACCTCTCGTATGAGATAAAGCCGATCTCGATCGTTGGGATCTTTTGGCAGTTTCCGTTTTCGTCTTTTGGGAGCTTTTTTGAGATCGGCGATTAGGGCTTCCTCGCCCTCTGTGGCTTTGAAATCGAATTCAGCGATCCTGGCGATGGCCTCGTCGATATATCCCAACCAATAATCTGCCATGGGCTTGCGGATACGCCGCCCGATCTTTTCGATCTCCTTCTTGTGTAGGTTTTGTTTTTCTAATGTATCTACATTTCGAGTACCCGGCCGATTGCTTATCATGACTCCGAAGAGTCGATAGAAATCCGCTTGGCTGATGGGATCGAATTTGTGGTTATGGCAGCGGGCGCAAGACACGGTGATTCCCAGCATGGCCTTGGAGATCACGTCAATTTGATTCTCGGTATTAACGATTTGCTCTTCGTAGACATCGGTGACTCCGAAGCCGTGAGGCACCATTCGGAAGTGGGCGGGTCCTATTGCGGACTCGTTGATACCTAGGTCTTCGTTGATACGCGGCTTCCGCATAAGGTCGCCGGCGATGTGCTCCCGTATCAGCTGATCGTAGGGAACGTCATCGTTTAGAGCTCGAATAATATAGTCGCGATAGGTGTTGGCATATGGAAGTAGCGGATCGCCCTCGCTTCCATGAGACTCGGCGTAGCGGTACCAGTCCATCCAGTGGCGTCCCCAACGCTCGCCGAAGGCACCGGATGCCAAGAGATCTTCGACTATCTGCCGGTAAGCATTCTCGGTTGGGTTGGCTACAAAATCTTGCACCACTTCCGCTTTTGGGGGAAGCCCGGTCAAAATGAGATGGAGGCGACGGACGAGTGTCCCCGGATGAGCTTTATTTTGAGGTATCAGTCCTTTCTGTTTTAAGGCATAGTATATGAACGGATCGATGGCGTTTTGGTTCCATTCGGGATCCTCAACAATCGGAGGGCGAACACGCTCGAGCGGCTGAAACGACCACCATTGGCGGCGTTTTTCCAGCAAGGTTTCCCAAGAGACCGCGTTGTCGAGATCTAGCTGTGTTGGCTTTTTGTCTCGAGGGTCGGGCGCTCCCATGGCAATCCAGGCTTCGAAATCCTTGATCACTGAATCCCGCAGCTTGGGTCCTTCGGCGGGCATCTTCGTATCCTCGTGGCGAATGGCCCAAATAAGTGGGCTGCCCTCAGGATTACCCGGCTCAATGACGTCTCCATTCTCGCTTCCCGCTAAGAGGGCGTCACGGTAATCGAGGGCCAATCCAGCCTTTTTTTTGTTAACGCTATTGTGGCAGTCGTAGCAGCTTTCCGCCAAGACGGGGCGGATCTTGGTTTCGAAGAAATCGGATTGCTCGGTTGTTATTCCGAATACGGT
>DKNL01000041.1 GCA_002474325.1 Opitutales bacterium UBA7389 | reverse complement strand
ATATAGCGGCCCTTGAAATTCTGTGGGCGCGCCTTGCCAATGGCATCCATCAATGCCCTAACGTTCTCGATCAATTGATCGTTAGAGAAAGACCTCTTTCCGATGCCAACACCCAAGTTCGCTCCTTTATCGAGTTTGAACTCTACCCTGCCTGCCATGACTTCTTTGATGGCATCTTCGATCTTCGGCGAAACCGTGCCTGCTTTAGGGTTCGGCATAAGGCCTTTTGGGCCCAAAACTCGGGCTATTTTTCGAACTTCCTTCATCGCGTCTGGAGTAGCGACAGCGACATCGAAGTCCAGCCAGCCACCTTGGATCTTCTCTATAGTATCCTTGAGTCCCGCTTCGGCGGCACCAGCGCTTTTCGCCGCCTCCGGATCTGACGTAAACGCCAAAACTTTGACTGTTTTACCGCTTCCATGGGGAAGCATGACGGTGCCACGGACCATTTCATCCCCTTTTCGAGGATCCACCAGAAGCTTCATCGAAATTTCGACCGTTTCGTCGAACTTCGCCTTGGGCATCTTTCCGAGGAAATCGACCGCTTCTTCAACGGTGTATTCCTTGCCTAGATCGGCCGATTCTTGAGCGGCTCGATATCGTTTTGTCAGTTTTAACATTATTACTCCTTGCAGTGCAAACGCCTCTTCAGCTCCTGCGTTGATGTATTATTTTCGTATCAGGGAAATTGATTTAATCTAATCGATGACTTCAATGCCCATAGACCGGGCTGTACCTTCGATTATCCGCGATGCCATCTCTGGATCGCTAGCGTTTAGGTCTTCTTTCTTAGTTTCGACGATTTCGAGAATCTGCTTTTTAGTCACCTTGCCAACTTTGTCTCGATTCGGAACTCCCGATCCCTTGGCCAATCCCGCTGCTTTTTTCAATAGAACCGCTGCGGGAGGTGACTTCAAAATGAAGCTGAACGAGCGGTCTTGATATACCGAGATGACAACCGGGAGGATCATACCAGCCTGATCTTTGGTCTTGGCATTGAACTCTTTGCAGAAACCCATTATATTGATACCCGCCGCCCCGAGAGCCGGTCCAACAGGAGGAGCTGGATTAGCACCGCCAGCTGCGAGCTGAAGACGGATTGTACCGGTTACTTTCTTAGCCATTCTAAATACCTAGTTTGTTATACGTTCTACTTGCCAATATTCCAATTCAACAGGGGTGAAGCGTCCGAATATGGAAACTGAAACCTTGAGTTTTCCCTTTTCCGGATCGATCTCGTCAATTCTTCCATTTAGATTGAGAAACGGCCCATCCGTGATCTTTACTTCTTCGCCAACTTCGTATTGAATTTTTGGAGTCTCTTTCCCTGTAGCGGCCTCAATTTGGCTCAAAATCGTGTCTATTTCAGATTTTTTCAGAGGAGCAGGCCGATCGCCGCCAACAAAATTAATCACCCCCGCGGTCTCCCGAACGAAATACCACGGCTTGTTCATCAACTTGCCGTCTTCGTCGTACAAACGCATGCGAACGAAAGCGTACCCGGGATAAAACTTGCGAGTGATTTGCGTCTTTTTCCCGTTTTTTACTTCAACAACGTTTTCTGTCGGAACGAGAACCTCAAACACGAAGTCCTCCATCTCCTCCTCTACGACGAATTTATCCAGGTAACGCTTAACCTTACCTTCCTGATTGGAAAGGGTCTGTATTACGTACCACTCTCCTTGGGACTTTGCGCTTGTTTCAGTCATCGATACAGGAACTACCGCATCCATCCGGTGAAAAGGTTAACGACGTTTGCGAGGGAAAAATCCGCTACCGCGATAAACAGTCCGACAATCGCTATGGAAACGAGCACCATAATCGTGGAATCACGCAGCTCCGTTAGCGTCGGCCAGGTCGCTTTCTTCAGCTCCGTCACGGTTTCGTTGACGAATATTCGGATTGTGCTGAAAGGATTTTTCATTGGTGACAAGTGACTTGCATGGCAGGGCAGGAGGGACTCGAACCCCCAACCAATGGTTTTGGAGACCACTACTCTACCAATTGAGCTACTACCCTAATTAAACCGGAATTTTGAAAAACAGAATTGCCGAAACCCTGATAAGGGGTTCCGGCAAAGAAAATAGACTATTGGAAAACCGCGCTACTCGACGATATCGGTGATACGGCCAGCGCCAATGGTACGGCCCCCTTCACGAATAGCGAAACGTTGACCCTTTTCCATGGCGATCGGCTTCGTCAGCGACACTTCAATTGAAATGTTGTCACCAGGCATCACCATCTCAACGCCATCAGGAAGTTCGCAAACTCCCGTCACATCAGTTGTGCGGAAATAAAACTGGGGACGGTAACCATTGAAAAACGGCGTATGACGTCCCCCTTCATCCTTGGAGAGGACGTAGATTTCTGCCTTGCCCTTTTTGTGTGGAGTAATCGAACCCGGAGCAGCCAAAACTTGACCTCGCTCGATTTCGTCCTTTTCCACACCGCGTAGCAGAATGCCGACGTTGTCTCCAGCCTGCCCCTGATCGAGCATCTTCCGGAACATTTCTACTCCGGTAACGACCGACGTTGCCGTGTCCTTTAATCCGACGATTGCGACTTCGTCGCCAACTTTAATGATGCCACGCTCGATACGGCCAGTCGCCACTGTACCGCGACCTGTGATCGAGAAAACGTCTTCAACCGACATCAAGAACGGCTTGTCGATCTCGCGCTCTGGCTCAGGAATGTCTGAATCGATAGCGTCCATCAAGGCCTGGATGTGGGCTTTACCTTCATCCGTTCCTTCAAGCGCTTGCATCGCGGATCCACGAATTATCGTGGCGTCATCGCCTGGGAATTCGTACTTGTCGAGAAGCTCGCGTACTTCCATCTCAACAAGTTCCAGGAGCTCCTCATCATCGATGAGATCGCACTTATTTAGGAAAACGACAATCTTCGGTACGCCAACCTGACGAGCCAACAGGATGTGCTCGCGAGTTTGCGGCATGGGACCATCCGCTGCACTAACAACCAGAATCGCGCCATCCATCTGGGCCGCTCCAGTAATCATATTCTTAACGAAATCAGCGTGACCCGGGCAGTCTACGTGAGCATAGTGACGATTGTCCGACTCGTACTCCACGTGAGCGACCGAGATTGTAACGATCTTCGACTCATCACGCACCGTGCCACCCTTAGCGATATCCGAGTAACTTTTGAGCTCCGCAAGGCCTTTGCCAGCTTGTACTGACAAGATCGCGGTGGTCAGCGTCGTTTTACCGTGGTCAACGTGTCCAATGGTGCCCACATTGACGTGCGGTTTTGTTCTTTCGAAGGTTCCTTTAGCCATTTTTGGTTGTTAGTTTATTGATTTTAAATAAATTTACTTCGTTTTTTCGACATCCCCAATTAGAGGGCCTTATCTCTAGTGGAGCCCTCGAGCGGATTTGAACCGCCGACCTCATCCTTACCAAGGATGTGCTCTACCGACTGAGCTACAAGGGCCTCTAAAGTGGTGTGTGTCGAAAAAAGAAGCAAGAAGATGTCCAAGCCAAAATTACCCGTCAACTGAAATTTCAAGAAAATTTTCACCCTTGATTAACGGAATATCTGGACCAGGTAAAAGCCATCTCTCAGCCCGCCTTTGGGAATAAACTCAGTCTCTACATATAATCTCAGACGGGCATCCGCCTCTGGACTGCCAGATCCTCGCTCAGTGATAGGCAATCCAACCTGAAAGGAATCCAAGATCTGGACAATAAATGAAGCCGAGCCCCAATCTCCGGGGAGCTGGCGAACTTGCTGGGCCACTTCATTATTGTAAGAGCGATCTAGAACGGATTCGCCATCATTCAGTCGTACGATATCAAGCTCTATGCTCTCATCTTCAACCGGCTGGAGATCCCTCTCACTTCGGCCAAACCCCTTGGTCCGATCTATCGAGAAGCCCAAGAACACTTTAGAGGCATCCTCTGCCGGTCGCCAAGAATTCCCAAAAGCGGAAACGAAATCCCCTTTTTCATCGCCATAATTAGCCAGGTAGTCGATGAAAAGATCCATATCGTCTCCAACGAATTCCTCTATTCGGTTGAAACGATCATCAGAATTGGCCAGGTTCCACTGAGTGGGCTGCACGAGCGGTTTGGGATCGAACAATTCAAGCTGCTGTTGCATTATGGGGGAGAGCTCAACCTGATCCTTTCCGAGATAGCGAAACACAGCTCCCTCGGGTCGTTTCGCCGTTCCCTTATGGCCAGGCCTTTCCACCAGGATGAGGGCCCAGTAGATTGCTGTATGGACAATCGCCCCAAGACAAATGCCCACAAGCCATCTGGAAGCCGAACGTTTCATTCTTCACCAGGGTCGCCCAAGGCGTTTGATTCAGCGGGGCGATCTTCTGTCGCCCATTGAATACTTAGATATCCTGCTGCCTCCGCAATTTCGAATATCGATGTGATTGTTTGGGCAGAGACCATAGCATCAATTCGAATCAGCAGGGTCACGTTCTCAGGAACCGAGCCCCTTAATCGAAGCATCTTTTCCAAGGTCTCTAATTTCAATAGCCTATCCTCGAAATAAATCTGCTCCTCTCCCCCGACTTCATCTACCGACATCACCTGTAATCTCTGGGCCACCGTCGTCTGAACATTATTCGATTGCGGCAAGTCAATATTGATGCCCGGAGCAATGACGAAATTTGAGCCGTACAGAGATACGAATAAGCCAATTACGCAAATATCCACGAACGGCCAAAAGCCGAGCTTAGCAGTCCGAGGGACCTCCCTATCAAGATTGAGAATCGACAACTTCATGGGGAAGCTCCTCTTGGTCATCAGAAACGCCGAACTTCACTCGAGCGAATGCTAGAAGCAGCTCGCTGCCCAGCCATTCCATTTCGTGAATAGCAACTTGAACCCTGCTCACCAAAAAATGGTGCCCCAATAAACACACGGCACCCAAAGCCAGCCCAGTTGCCGTGGTGATAAGAGCCTGCCACATACTACCCGAGAGAAATCCGGCATTTAAATAAACTCCCTGCTGCTCGTACTGGGAAAACGCGTCTATAAGCCCGATAACCGTTCCAAGAAGCCCAAAAATTGGGGCAGTTTGAGCGATCGCACTGAGAGTGCCCACACGTCTCTTGATGGGGCCCAACTCAACCATGGCCGCCTCCCGGACAGACTCCTGTATTTCTTTATCGGATTTGCGGAATGCCATCAGCCCAGCCTTAACCATAGCCGCAGCCGGCCCAGGGGTGTCCTGACAAACGGTGAGGGCCTCGATTAATCGGCCCTTCTCCAAAGAATTTTCTATTCCAGATAAAAACTCCCGCGAGCGAATTTGGTTTCTATGCAAAAATAGAACTCGCTCAATGAATATTGCCAATGCCGCCAAGCTCATCAGGAACATGGGCCACATAATAATGCCCCCTTGCTGGAACTTGTCGAATAGCTCGATATGTGTGGTGTCTATGGATGCGACTGTCATCTGAAATCTAATTATTGGAACGTGGCAATTGGGGCCCTACCTCTTAGCTGATCGATTCGAGCTCTAGCCAGTTCCGATCCGAGCAGACCAAGTTCTTCGATCTTTTCATAAAACTCGATCGCCATATCCAAATTGGCTTCACTCTGGAAAATTTCCGCGAGCTCGAACATAGAACGCGAAAGCCAATACCTCCCCTGCTTACCCCAGTTTTCTATCCGAGAATCCTTTTCAATAAACAGATTGTATAGGTTCCAAAACGCCGCTTTCGCTTTGACCGGCTCACCTTGGTTTTCCCAAGCAATCCCGATTTTGTAACCCGCCTCCACACGCAATTCAACCGGGGCAGTTGGTAAGTCCATCAATAATTCCAATCTTGAAATCCCAGCTTCAAACTTACTGGGGTCCTCACTAGCACGAGCGATCAAAGTGTCCGCCAACGATATCTGGGCCCAATACCTATCGGGCCTATCACGATATGTGTTTTCCAGTGATTCGTAAACCAGTTCGGCAGCTTCGAACTCATTGAGTTTGCGGGCCAAGTTACCTTGCTTGAGTCGAGCGTAGTATACGAGGTCCGATTCTGGATAATCGATCGCAATGCGATCGAGAAGCTCGATCGCCTGGCTCAAGTATTCCCCCTGCCCACGTTTTTCTGCATTCAAAGCAATCTCGTATAAAGCCAGTGGAGCGAATCTACTATCAGGAGAGTTCTCGACCAATTCATTAAGAAGCTGTGAGGACTCCACAACTAGGTCTTGATCCGAAAGATGGCGGGCCTCCACCAAATAGGAACGCTCGGCAGATTCGGAACCAGGAAACTCGCTCCTCACGATAGCGAGTATGCCGAGGCCTTCGTCTACCTCATCCTGGCGCAATAGGGACTCCGCCAAAGTCAGCCTCGCATCTGATTCTACTTGTTCAATAAGTTCAGTCGGCCCGATTTTCTCCAAAACGGGAATCAGTCGATCAACCCAAACCTGCGTCTCCCCATAGAGCCCCGATTCGAACGACAATTTCGAGCCCAGCCAAAGCATTCTCATTTGCAAACTCAGATTCAGACTTTCTAATCCAACAAAGCTATTGATGCGCTCATAAGCCCCCATCGACTCTCCCTGCTGCCGCATCCGCTTTATAAGCATCCACTCAGCCTGCCAAATCTTGACGATAGTCGACCTTCGAACGAGATTGGGATCGTCGAGAACCTCTTTGGCTGCTTCTATCTCGTTCGCATTCAAATGCGAAAGCACAAGCTGGAAAAATACTTGGCTGGATTCATCCATCTCCAAATTTCCGCCCAGAGCCAATCGATAAGCGTCCGCGGCATCCGAGAAATCTCCAGGGTTGTTGGCTCCTTCACCAGCCCGAAAATAGCAATCCGCGATCAATACATTCAATCGGCTTTCGTCGTCCGAAGTAGCGAATTCCGATCTGAACTGGGTCAAATAGCTTGCGGCGGTACGAAAGCGATTCCTCTGCCAAGCCGAAGCGGCCAGCAACGATAACGCACCTCTTTTGTAATCTGATTCCGGATACTCACTCAACAATCGCTCTCCGTCATCATCTACGGCAATAAATCCATCCGATTCTTCTTCGCGAACCGCTACGTAAAACTTGCTAGCAGCTCGATAGTAAAGAGCTTCCGCCGCCAACGCATGAGGCGGATCAAGTCTTAGCACAGCATCCAATGTATCCAAAAAGTATTGATCTAATTGGGCATTCGCTCTCAGTCCATAGGTCGCGATTTGCTGAAGTGCGATTCTTTGTAAGTCGCGGTCCGATCCTTCGATAACCAATGACCTCGCAGCCTCCCTACCCATATCAGAGCTGAGACCTCCGATAATGACTTGCAACAATCGGATCCGGTCCCCCGCTGAAACGTACACCTCTGGCAGTTCACTCAACGCCGCATCCAATATTTCGATCGCCTGTTCTTCATCGCCATTCTTATTGATGGCTACTGCAAGCAGTTGGGCGAATCTAAATCCATTCTCCGAGCCGCGCGACGCATCATAGGCTTCATTCAGCTCCTCAATCGAGATGGCCTCCTCAGAATGCTCCAGCTCGCGAACGAAAGCCATTAGAGCGATGCGAGCATAGAGTTCGGGCGACACGTCCCTCGCTGCAGATCGAGCCGTTTCAAAATCGATACGGGCGCTTTCAAAATCCCCGGAAGCGGCAGCCAGCCAGCCATGCAGAAAGGCGAACCAAGCGCGTTCACCTAGTTCCAATCCGTTCGAATCCATCGATGCGATCGCCAGAGCAGCGTCTTGAGTCGATTTCTCAGCAAACGCCAGCATGGATTTTCTCAAAGCTACTGAGTTCTCATCAACGCCGCTGTATTCCAAATTGTCGACTAGGAGGGAGGCATCTTTGATTTTACCCCACGCCAAATAGGCATCGATCCGAATCAGGGCCAGTTCGGCTCGTATGGCGGCATTAATGGATCGCCCACTTGCCAGAATCCCGTTAGCCATTTCCAACGCAACCTCGTGAAGGCCCGATTCCAGTGCTCTTCTCGCGCTCACAGCTAGCCATCGATCGTCATTTCGAATAGAAAAGCTAATCGAATCCGCTGTAGTTAATGGGATGGCATCGTTTTGGCCAAACAATCCAGAGACCAAGGCCGACACCGCTCCTAAAATGCTAGTAAGTCTCAGAGCTCGCATACGAACGTCCATATCTAATTCAGATTCGAATAACCGAAATTGATTCGAATTCCCCTTCCACGCATTTCAAGATATATCGAGAAGAAGGAAACTAAATATGTCTGGAGTCTGATTCATCCTTTTTGTCATAACCCGAATCCTGCCTTTGATGATTCACTTTATTCTTGGCAATGTAGGCGTCGAAAACGTCGTCGGCAGTCATTCCTAGCACTTGGGCGAGAGAAACGAGAAAATGGAATAGGTCCACCACTTCGACTTTGGCGTTCTGTTCATCGAACTCCTGATATTTCGCCCACCATTTCCAAGGGACGGAATCCGTCAGCTCAGCCAACTCCTGCTGCATCGCTCGGGTGTAATTTAGAATCCATCTCGTCTTGTCCTCTTGATCGATGTTCTTCAGGTCCACGCCAATGCGGGAATTAAGCTCTTCCTGCATTTCAAATATCTGAGTCAACTTATCCATGACACCAGCACTACTGCTCAATCGACCTTCAGGCAAGTTAATAGCCTTTCTCCAAAACGTCTGTAAACCGGGCGAAACGAGCTTTAGCCGGGAGCTTTGTTCCGATTTTGAATCACCGCAATCCGTTTAATGGTTGTATTTTGCCACATAATTATAAAGTAGCCCCCTTTCGCAGTCGCATAGTAAAACCCCAAACTGAAATCGGGTTAGGCTGCTGAACGATACAACATCAAAAGCGTCGAGGTAGATATTCCGGCGCTTAAGAACAGAAGAACACATGTCCGAAACAAAAGAAAACCAAGCAGGGAAAGAGCCTAGCGACGAGCAGGTTGAGAATCCCCAAACCGTTTCGGGAGTTGAAGAGGTCGACCCAAGCCTAGAGAACCTCTCCCAGGAAACTCCCAAAAATAAAACATCCGTCATGTATGGAACTCGCAAACTACATCCCGGCAGTAAGTCGGGATCAGGCAAGTCGCTGAAACAACTAAGGGGACCCCAAGATGACGTCCTGGAAATGGATGATCTTGTCGTAAAATCGACGGCGCCCGCCTACTTGATAGAAAACGATCGTCCAAATTCAAATCGGCGGAGGGATCGGGATCGCGATACTGAGGACGAGAATCAAGAATCCAATCCTACCACCGCTAGCAATTCAGAGGAAGTAGCCTATCCAGTCGACGAAGTAAACGATGAGGACCGACCCGAACGTTTCGCTGAAGTGAAGAAGCCAGATACCGCTAGAAACCGTGGTGTTCAGGAATTCCGCCCTTCAAAAGACGGAAAAAGGGGCAGGGGAAAAAAGCGATCGGAAACCGGCAACTCTCCAACAAAGCGGCCAGCATCCAAGGGAAAGCCAAAAGGGTTTTTCGGATGGATCAAGTCGGTATTCACTTCAGAGGACGAAGAAGTGACTCGATACAGTGATGGAAAGAAAAGACGGTCCAACCAGAATCGCAGGCGAAATAGCCGGGGCGGACAAAACCGCTCCAGAGATGGCCAAAGACGCGGCGACGGTTCCGGCGACCGTAGGCCCCGCGGAAATCGCCGACCTCGAAGACGTTCAGACGGTCCTAGCGGCCAATATTCGGATTCTCAAACTGGGAACCGCCCCAGACGTCGAAGACGCAAACCTCAAGCAGAAGGTAGGGAGTCTGAATCCTCATCTTAATTTTCTAGCCCCGATTACCATGGGAATCGGGGTTTTTCTTTTTCTCGCTCTTGCTAGGTAGCCATTATCAAGCTTTATCAAATCTCAAAGACCTGACACACTAAAATTCATATGAGCGAGCCCATTGCCAAAGGAGCTGAGTACTTCGCCACCGCACTCGAATCACCCATCAATTCTCAAACCGAATCGATACTGCGGCCCTTGCATTTCAAGGATTTCGTCGGTCAGGAAAAGACGCTTGAGAGATTGAAGATAATGTCTGGAGCTGCCCGCAAACGAAGCGAACCTCTTAATCACGTCCTTCTGAGCGGCCCCCCTGGGCTGGGTAAAACAACTCTTTCCTTTATTCTCGGGACGGAAATGCAATCCAACGTTCGTGTCACCTCAGGCCCCGTAATTGAAAAAGCGAGCGACCTAGCGGGTTTACTAACGAATCTTCAAGAAGGCGATATACTTTTTATCGACGAAATCCACCGGCTATCGAAAACTGTCGAAGAATATTTGTATTCAGCAATGGAGGACTACCGAATCGATATCATGATCGATCAAGGGCCCAATGCCCGCTCCGTTCGACTGAATATTCCTAAATTCACTTTAGTCGGGGCAACTACCCGAAGTGGGCTGCTAACCGCTCCACTTAGAAGTCGCTTTACGCTACAAACGCGACTAGACTACTACAGTCCAAAACAGCTCCTCAGTATAGTCAAAAGGAGCTGCCAACTTCTCGAAATGCCAGTCGATGAAGAAGGGGGAACCGAAATCGCCAATCGCTCTCGAGGAACTCCTAGAATAGCCAACAATCTCGTATATTTCGTGAGAGACTATGCCGAAGAAAAGGGAGATGGCTCAATCAATCGTTTGATGGCCCGCAAAGCCCTAGAACTCTTGGAAATCGATGAGCGAGGCTTAGATGAAATGGACAAACGGATACTGAGAACTATTGCGGAAACCCACCGCGGAGGACCAGTAGGCATGAGTACTATCGGGGTCGCCGTCGGAGAAGAGATGAATACACTGGAAGAGGTTCACGAGCCTTACCTCATACAAAACGGATTTTTGCAACGGACGCCTCAAGGCCGAAAGATTACTCCGAAAGGCTAT
>DKNL01000042.1 GCA_002474325.1 Opitutales bacterium UBA7389 | reverse complement strand
CCCTTCCCAAAGTTTGCTCTCACCAAGAGAATCCTCGTCGATCATGGGCCTTATCAGCTTGCGCAGGACGACATTGGTCGCACTCCAAAGAAGCCGAGAGCGATTATCTATTTCTCCTCGACCAATTAAACCGTTTTACGGCGATATCTTCCAAGACGGGGTAAGAGAGAATTTTGTTCAAATCGGATGAGAAATTGCTCTTCTGGACATTAACCTCTTGCAACTAATAGTCGTGGAATCTCCAATTCTTTTTGATTTTAAAATTATGGAAGTTCTGAGAATTATCGCCCAATTGATTGTTGGACTGGGAGTACTCAACGTGTGGCTAGTCCGCTTCAAATCCAAGACTCCCTACAGAGCGGGAGATGCCTCAAGTATGAAGGAGGAGTTCGCCGCTTATGGTTTGCCGGGGAGGATAATGTGGTTAGTCTGCGTAGTCAAGGTAGCCGCGTCAGTCGCTCTTTTGATCGGGATTTCCTTACCCCAACTTGTTATCCCGTCCGCAATTATTCTGGCTATTCTTATGCTGGTTGCCATAGCGATGCATATGAAGGTAAAGGATCCCGCGATCAAGTCATTGCCAGCGTCAATAATCCTGCTCCTATCTCTTTTCCTAGCTCTCAGTTCATAGCTCTCATCGCAAATGATACGATAAGGGCGGTAGAGATCGCGAGAAAAGCGATGGCGGGCAATGATTGAAGAAAAAGATCGCCTATTCTACGCCGAACCACCAGCGCGCAGACCATCTGAACGGCAAGACACGCTGACGCAAGAATGCCAATTAATGGCATAATGAGACCGACCAGCAAGCCGAGTGTTCCCAATACCTGTGATATGGCAATTAAGGCCCGCTTATCGGAAAATCCGTATCTCTTGAACTCAATCGCCATTCGCTTGGTCGTCAATGCGCTGGCCGCATAGCAAAGGAAAGAGGCGGCAGTAAAAACGACCAATAAATTGTGGATGAGCATGCCTTCTCTTAGCTATGGCTAGTCGCTTCAGCAGCCCGCTTGCTTTCGCAGCGTCGGCAGGAGACTGGACAGGAATGGAATCCTGTTTCATTAAATCGAGTTTCGCACATTGCTCGCAATTAAGCCCCGAGAGTCCTCTCTATTTCAACGGGCCACGAGATAAAAGGAGTGGTCTGCTCGTTTAATTCCGATTCATCTGCTGCCTAGATTGATACCAAAGCCCGTTTCTCTTTGCAGCCCGCGCTTCCAGCGCTTTGCAAGAGTCGATCTCTTAGTGATGACCTGCCATAATTAGAGTAGGGACGCGAACTCGGGCCAAGATTAGTGACTATGGTTGCAATCCGCAAGATTGTTCAATAGCCACTCGCCCGCGAAAACCAATTGCGTGCCGTAGAGTAATGGGGTTATGCATTATTTTATGGTCAGGTCGAAGTGCTGCACGCCAATAACAAGAGTCAAAAAGCCCGAGCCTATTCTTGGCACGGACAGTTGGGTGATTTGGGCTGCTTGGGCCGACCGAATAACCTTCGAGGAAATAAGGGAGAAGACGGGATTGAGCGAAGCCGAGGTCATCATCTTGATGAGATCGCAATTGAAGAGGAGTAGCTTTCGTATATGGAGAAAGCGGGTATCGAAGCGATGCACAAAGCATCGCAAATTATTTGAGAGTCGGCGACAACGGGTTAGGACGGATTGAAGGTTTCATAGGGGGTGGCAAGCAAAGCCATTTCACCACTTGATCTTTCAAACTTTGCGTGCTACAGGCGTTTCGTTCTGTCAATTCGTTGCCCCACTTTTGTTACGTCGGCATCGTTCGGATGCAGTAAACCACCTCGGTCCAGCGTCTATCCCATTTCTTTCTCCACGCGAATGGTCGCCCGCAAACAGGGCAAATTTTTGTTGGCAGATTCTCTTTTCGCATGCTCCGCTAATTGCGACTCAGTTAGATGGTAGATGTATCCACCCTTCAGTCATCGCCAATCCCAATTGTGAAGCAGTCGGAGCTAGAGTAATGCCACGGGCGGCTTGTTCGACAGTTATTGCGGCCACCAGGGAATCCAAATTGTCGTCGGTGTTTGCGTACTCATCTGGAATTTCTAAAACTGGAAAATTGGTTCTCAACGCAGATAGCATGCGGCGACGGACCTCCACAGATTTTTTATACCCGCTTTCGTAAATATCCCAAATTCTCAGGCTACCAGCAGGATATACTTCATAGAACCCTTTGTCCCCTCCGCTCTTGTCTTGCACGTTGTTTCGCCGGAGCAGAGCCATCGCTCGCATTGCGGGCAGGGCTATCAGATCGGAGGATACGCTGAGCGGCCACTTTCCGATTCGCTCGCGGACAATTCGATCGGTCAGCCTGAACCGTAACCCGTCCCTTATTTCAGTGTTCCAATTATCAAATCTCAATTCAGACACAGTCTTCGTGAACTTATCGGGCCAGCCGAGCGGGGCGTCGATGCCGACTGCATCTGAATCCTCAGTTAGATTGTCAATTTCTGCGTCTGAGCATTGCTCTCTAGGCAGGCTACAACGCCCTAATTTGCCTGCGTATTCGATTACGCAGACAGAAGTGGATTTCTCGGTGGAGGATAGATCGATTCCCAAAGCTATCATAAGTTTAGAAGAAGATCGAATCGTGGTTTCGGGCTCCAGTTTAATTTTGGCTAAGGAGATTCTAGAATTCCAAAACTAAGTTCCGTTTTCTCCGCAGACCCCCGACCGACGAATGCCTGTTTTCCACTTTATGAAGGGCTGGGGCGAGGATTATCCGGCCGGCATTTTTAGCGTCGGTATTCATCAACTAGCACCAAAAAAAATTGTCGCCCTATGGGAGAATCCCCGCCAAAAAAATAAACATGAAAGTTCACACCATATCTTTACTAAATTCGGCCACACTCATTGCGATGAGTGCTTGGGGCTACGGGGCCTCAGAGTCTCCATCTATTACCGCGTTAATTCCTTTGTTTTTTGGTTTAATGTTAGTGCTTTGCTATCGGGGTATAAAAACTGAAAACAAGGTTATTGCTCATATCGCTGTTTTACTGACACTAGTGGTACTTGTTGCATTGTTAATGCCACTAAAAGGAGCCATTGGTCGATCTGATACAGCAGCGACCGTTCGGGTTGCGTTAATGATTGTAACATCCGCTTTGTCTATGGGTTATTTCATCAAAAGTTTTATAGACGCTCGAAAAGAAAAGTCAGATGCGTAAACGGAAGCTCCCGTTGCTGTCCTTCCAGCAGGTTCGCCCTGGACTATCCGATGGTGCTGCAGCTTGATGCTGTTCCTGGAATCGCTCCCCTAAACTGCCCTTAAAACGGGAGAGATCAAGCGATTTCGGGGTAGAATGAAACAGAATGGATTTTCCAAATTTACCCCTTAAAATCCTGACTGTCTGCACTTTATCAGTGATCTTGGTGGCACGCGGCGAGGGAGTCGAACCCCCAACCTCCTGATCCGTAGTCAGGTGCTCTATCCAATTGAGCTAGCCGCGCAGATCACGATGAACATTCGAGAATGATCGACCGGCAGGAGAAAAGGACCTCTCAATGCGGTTTTCAAGGAATTTTTCTCATGAATGGCGCATTTAAGCCAATTCCAAATCCAACGACGTTCAGTTGGCCCCGCACCAGAAACCTGGTAGCCTAAGATCTTGAGCGGATTCGCCTTGCGGCAGCTAAACTATTCGGCTGCGGCCCGTGCTCTTCGGCTTGTATTTAAACCTTGGGAAGATTCGCCGGGATATCCACTTCGTGAGTGTCCTTACGTTTGACCCGGCGCAAACGAGATCGCCTCCTCAACATTCTATCCAACTTATCCACCAATAAGTCGATCGCCTTGTGGCAATCCTCATTTCTAACCGATACGTTCATGGATGGGCCATTGATTTCAATGTGCCCTTTAGCAATGAATTCGTGCTCGGCACCATTCTTAGTATGAACACACTCCAACTCCACCTTGATTCGGATGATTCGATCTTCGTGGCGGAATAGTCGTTCAGCCTTTTCGGTGACATTCTGTTTTAGCGAGTCCGTCAGATCCATGTGAATGCCCGTTATAATCAGATCGTGGTTGTTAGCTTGCATATCTATACTTCTCCTTTGTCTTAGTGTTCTTCATCTTATACCGTCAACTCCTGAGGCTAGACTAGACTCCTTA
>DKNL01000225.1 GCA_002474325.1 Opitutales bacterium UBA7389 | reverse complement strand
TCTCGTAACGCAATTGATCACTATTCTCACTCATGTGTAAAATGATAAATTTCGATGCTTTCGCTACCCATTAATTACGCGAATAGTACAAAGATTAGGTGAATTTCGATCAATGGAAATCCGTGTAATTCGTGAGCAAAAAATAATTCTACTTTCTCGGCCCAAAGGTCAATGGGGTTTCGGGGGTTTCATGGGGCAACCTACCCTGGTCTATATTTAGCTTAGTCGTATCCAATCTAGGCAATACATATTTGGCAAACAATTCGCACTCTTCTATATGCGGGTACCCCGAAAAGATAAAAGCCCGCATGCCCATATCGATATAGCGCTGCAGTTTTGCGTAGACCTGATCAGGATCACCTACCAACGCACTGGCGCAGCCAGAGCGGGCCCTCCCAATTCCCGACCAAACGTTTTCCTCTATGTAGTCATCGGCAGATTGTGCCCTTAGCTCATCTTGCCGCTGAACTCCCGCAGAGCGGTTATCTTGGGCCCTTGCTTTTATGGCTTCCCCCGTACCCGGATCGAGTTTCGACACCAACTTGTCCGCCGCTGCTCTCGCTTCCGCTTCGGTCTCCCGAACAATCATATGGATACGCAAACCGAAATCTATTTTGCGACCATAGCCTACAGCTCGTTCGCTCAGCTCCTGCATGGTTTTGCCAAGCTGTTTTTCCGTTTCAGGCCACATGAGGAAGATATCGCAATGCTGGGCACAAAGATCTCGCGCAACCGGTGAAATCCCGCCAAAGTAGAGAAGCGGTCCCCCATTTTGCTGATACGGTTTCGCTGGCTCCGTCCATGGAATTTCGATATCGTAGTACTCACCGTGATACGTAATCTCATCTTGCGTCCAGCATTGCTTGAGAATCTCTATCGATTCTCGAGCTCGTTGGTAACGGTCCTCGCTCTTCATCTTATCCCCGGGCAAATCGGAAGAAATGATATTCACGGTCAGCCGACCTTTGGCGATATGATCAATGGTACTTATGTGGCGAGCCAGCATGGGAGGATGCACTTCCCCCATTCGAATAGCGACGAGCTGATTAATTTGATTCGTCGATGCCGCCATCGCAGAAGCGAAAGGCAGCGGCTCCTGGCCTACAACAAAAGAGGAGGGCAAAAGAATATTCTGGTAGCCCAGCTTGTCCGCCGTCCGTACGATTTCTCCGCAATGCTCATAGCTACTACGTAGTTGACCATCCGGCACGCCTAGATATTCATAATCATCGCCACAGAGCGCTGAAAACCAGGCAACCTCCACCTTACGCTCGAGGCTTCTAATTTCTATCGGAGTGGCACGGTAGCTCATTGTCTCTCCTTATGAACGACCGACGAATTGAATCAAGGGATTCCTTTCGGCAAGTAGTCGCGATATGAAAGTAAAACAGGCAGGATGCCTGTGCTACTCTTTTGGAGACTATTCAATTAATCCAAGATTTGTGGAGTCGTCGCTTGTGCCGACCCTACATCGAATGCCAAGGGGATCACACCTGAATAAGGTGTAGTCGCCAGTATTCAGGCTGACAAAGGTATGGGGCGATCTAAGAGCACCCGTTCCATACAATAGCGCAGGTATCCTTCCTGTGTGATTATCAATCGCTTCCGACACAAGCCAGAGGCCTGTTACACCTTAGCTTTCAAGCCAACACGTCCTTAACCACGTGGCCATGGACGTTAGTCAAACGCCGCTCCAAGCCGTTGTGGTAATAGGTTAAACGCTCGTGATCCAAGCCCATGAGGTGGAGAATAGTCGCATTAAAGTCGTACACACTTGTCGGGTTGACGGTCGCTTTGAACCCCCATTCGTCGCTCTCGCCATAGCTAAAGCCTTTCTTTACGCCAGCCCCGGCCAAAAAGCAGGTAAAAGCCTCCGGGTTGTGATCGCGCCCCGTACCATTGGCTTGCAGGAACGGCATGCGCCCAAACTCAGTCGCCCAAACCACCAAAGTATTATTCAGCAACCCTCGACGCTTCATATCGTTGATCAACGCCGCAGTTGGCTGATCCATAATTTCCGCCTGCATCGCGTGAGTCTTGAGGATGTCTTTGTGAGAATCCCAATTGGTGATACCATTACCACCTGACGGATCACTTCCGTTAAAGAGCTGAACTACCCGAACACCCTTCTCAACCAAGCGGCGGGCCAAAATACAGTTCTTTGCGTATTCGCGTTTCAAATCCGTGCCCGTATCGGTCCCGTATTCTTTGTGAATACTTTCCGGCTCCCCCGATAGGTCCATCACATCGGGCACAGACACTTGCATCTTCCCTGCGAGCTCATAACTGGCAATTCGTGCAGCCAAATCAGCATCACCCGGAAATTTTTCCATATGCTTAGCATTGAGGCGATTGAGCAAGTCTACTGTACTGCGATCATCGCTGGCGGAGTATTTATTCGGACGGTCGAGATTGGACGGAGGGTTCTTGGCATTGAAATCCGTTCCTTGATAGGCAGCAGGCAGAAATCCACTGCCAAAGTTGTTTTTTCCGGAGCGGGCCAATCCCCTCGGGTCATTGATAGCCACGAAGGCAGGCAGTTCCTGGTTCTCTGTTCCCAGGGCATAGGTCAACCAGCCGCCGATGGACGGAAAACCCTCCATGGTAAAACCCGTATTGAAAAAATTCTCTCCTTGCGGATGGGCACTAGTTTGGGTGTGTAATGAATGAACGAAAGAGACATCATCAACTAGACCTCCCATATGAGGCAATAGGTCGGATACCATCTTCCCGCTCTTTCCACGCGGCCGAAACTCCCAAAATGGCTTGGCGATGTTTCCCGATGGCCCTTCAAACGTGACCGCCGGGACGCCCGGTGGCTTTTGTCCATGAAAACGTTCTAACTCAGGTTTGTAATCAAAGGTATCCAAGTGGCTAACCGCCCCAGGACAGTAGATAATCAATATTTGCTGGGCTTCCGCGTAATAGTGAGGTGCCCGCGGAAGGTAAGGATTGTCCGGATCAATCTTCGGCCGAATCGGCGTCTTACCGCTCACAGTGATTTCATCAGCCGCTAACAATTTGTCCTGAGCCAACAAGTGAGCCAAACCGATGGCCCCCATAGTCATGCCGCTTTGCCTTAAAAATTCGCGACGATTCAATAGGGCCCGACCATGCATTGAAAGATATTCAGCTTTGTTATCCATTATCAAAATACGTTGTGCGCCCGCAGATCACGCAAATTTTCGATGCTATCGCAGAGGTGCCACAAAGGGTGGTACAGGTTTCTAGCCTGTTTCCTAAACAGGCCATGTCGTAGTCTCACGACTGCAGAACTTTGCCCAGCACGACAGGATGCTTGTTCTACTACTCGATATTCCCTAGTTTCCATCTGTGAAATCCGTGCCATCTGTCGTTAAATTATTACTACGGCAAAAAGGCGAATTCGT
>DKNL01000105.1 GCA_002474325.1 Opitutales bacterium UBA7389 | reverse complement strand
CGGACCCGTGCTGGGCGGCGTAACGAGTTCTTCTATCAAAGTCTGGATACGAACCAATGAAGCCATGAGCTTTGATGTTCTCGCCAGCGAACAGTTGCCTTTCGATGAGGCGCTCTCTGCAACTGGCACTACGATCGAGAGTGAGGATAACGTTGGCTGGGCCGCCCTCAACGGGCTAAAACCAAATACCCACTACTACTACGCAGTCGTTATTAAGAGCGAAATCGTTGATACCCGAGCGGAGGTCGATCAACCCTGGCCTTCTTTTCGCACCTTGCCGGATAAGACAAGCTTTTCTCACGAATACAATCCTGATGGCCAATTCAATTTCTCCTTTTCAATTGGAGCCTGCCAGCGACAGCGTTCGCCTACCGACACTTACGGCATCTACGCTAATCCTCCGGCTTTCAATACACTTTGGGAACGTCATCGTGGCCAACTAGCCTTCCACATCATCAATGGTGACTACACTTATGAGGAAACGCTGAACGGGGCTAAGAGCGGATTGGAAGACAACTACAAGCTCTACCTAAAGAGAGGCAGATCCCTCAATCGCTTTCTACGCCATGTTCCCATGTTCACCCTCTTCAACGACCATGAGATGACCGACAATATCGACGGGGCTGGCGAGGTTGGTTTGGGCGATGGCAACCACCTGGTGCGCGACCCTGCCGCGGAAGTGTGGCAATACTACGCGAATTGGGCTAACGACCGTCAACCTCAGAGGAGTAAGCCACGCTTTGGAAATGCTCGCCTCCAAGAAGACAGCGACATTCTTAATGACCCTTCCGCCGATTTTTCCACGCTGAGTCTCGAACAGATAAGCACGCTCCATGTCGGACACTTTTACAAGGGCGGCGACAAGCCGTCAAAAGCAGATCGGGGAGGTCAGAACGCAGGGGTCTATCGGGTCGTAGAAATCATCGACCGAACCAAGCTCCGGGTATCCCCTCCGTTCAAGCAAAATGCTGACGCGCCTTACAGCATCGGCACCCACCACTACTTCGATCGCATCGTCGGCAATTGCCATTTCTTCTTCATCGACACGCGAAGCGAGCGAACCGAATTCAAGGGAGCGGAACATGCCTACGATGAAAACTCATCGATTCTCGGAACCGCACAGAAAGAATGGCTCAAAGAAAAGACCGCATCCTCACAAGCCGACTTCCTGTTCATCGTATCCGGCGACCCTTGGGTAATCTATCATTCGGCATTTCACGTGCGAGGAACCGATACCGAAACCAAAGGCGATGGATTCTGTGCCTACGTCAGTGAGCGGGAAGAACTGCTGGAGCTCTTCGACATGATTGAAAAGCCGGTCCTCATTTTGACCGGTGACGTCCACCAGCCCTTCGCTACGCAAATCTCCGATAACGTTTGGGAGTTCCTCTGCTCTCCTATGAATTCCGCCAACCATCCTATTGGCACCGCTGGACTGCCCCCTCTTGGAGGCTGGTTCGATAGTCAGGGCCGGAAAGTAAAAATAAAATGGGCCGGAGGCTATCCGGACAATGTCCACTATCTTAGGCAAAGACACACGATTTATACCGTAATCGATGTAAACAATATCGTCAGAGCCGGGCGCAACGATGGGCCCGGCTACCAGTTTCTAGCCTACGATGAACCTCAAGTCATTGTGCGCTTCCACGATGGATACACCGGTGACCTCCTCTACGCGGAGGGGATCTCCACCATCGACGCCAAGCCCGAAGGCGAAGCTTTCCCGAAAATCAATCGCTTCGGCCACTGGAACGAATGAGGAGGGACCTGACATCGGGTAGCGGCCGATCTCCGAGCGGCCAAATTGTCTGTAATCGCGGCCGATCGAAGATCGGCCGTTACCTTCTTGCCCTCCTCTTCACTCTTCACCTTTCACTACTCACTATTCACTCTGCTTCTTCTAAGCCAAACATCGTCTACATTATATCTGATGATCAATACTTTCAGGATTTCGGATTCATGGGGAACGAGAAAGTCGTCACACCCAATCTTGATCGCCTTGCCGATCAATCCGCCTTCTACCCAAACGGATATGTACCGTCCAGCGTCTGTCGGCCATCTCTCGCTTCCCTCTTAACCGGGCTTTACCCTCACCAACACAAGATTTATTTCAATCATCCGCCACCGGGATTCGCGGAACTTACCAAGGATCCTGACATGACTAAGGCTCGTTTCGATGCCCTACGTCAAGCCGGAGCCGAATATGTCAAAAAGGTAGATACCCTACCCAAGCTGCTTGCCGAAAAGGGGTATCGTTGCTTACAAACGGGCAAGCATTGGGAGGGACATTGGCGGAATGCCGGATTCACCGAAGGCATGACACTAGCCGAGCCCTCAGGCGGAGCCAATGGCGACAAACAGTTGCCGAACGGAGAACTGGTTGCTCATGGAAATGGCGATGCCGGATTGGATATTGGCCGGGAAGGGATGCAGCCAATTATCGAATTCCTAGACGAAGTCGGGGACGAGCAGCCATTCTTCATTTGGTACGCCCCTTTCTTGCCCCATACACCACATGATTCCCCCAAGAAATACTTCGACCAGTATCCAGAGCGCTCCGTTTCGGACTACAAACTCGCCTACTACGCGGCTATTACCCAATTCGATGATACGGTTGGCGAGCTTATCGGAGAGATCGACGACCGCAGATTAGCGTCGAAAACGCTGTTCGTATTCGTAGTCGATAATGGGTTCGAACCACGCCTGGATCAGCCTAGCCAGTACACGACGAGCAGCAAGCGCTCCCCTTTCGAACCGGGGCATCGAACACCCATTCTTCTGCGCTGGGACGGGGAGATCAGACCTGGAAGACGAGATGCATTTGTTTCCAGCCTGGACCTATTTCCTACATCGCTAGCCGCCGTCAAAATCGATTTCGATAGCGCCCCCGGGATCAATCTGCTTTCCAATGCCAAGGAGCTCGCGCCTCTCCCTAGGAACCGAGCCATCTTTGGAGAAATCTATTCGGGTGACGCTACGGTTTTAGGAGATGCTTCCAAAGACATCGCTTATCGCTGGATTCGAGTTGGCGACTACAAGCTCATAGTTCCCAGTTCATCAAGTTCTTGGAACAATTATTTGCATACAGTTCATCTATTCGACCTGGAAACGGATCCAAACGAAACGGTCAATCTGGCGGAAGAACCAAAATACCGAATGATTCGCTACAAACTCCGCGAGCAGTTGGATGCTTGGTGGAGACCATAGGGAACATTTAGCGATTAGCTTTGAGGAGGCAGCGCATAACTTAGAACAGGCATCTTGCCTGTTCCGACACAGGCTAGTAGCCTGTGCTACCCTATTTAAAGCTGCACGTCCACCGCTGCTGAAGCGTTCCTGGCTTTTTCTCTCGCCTCCTCGATATCCGCTCCCCGAGCCAAAGCCACGCCCATGCGTCGCTTGCCCGTCACCTTTGGCTTACCGAACAAACGCAACTGCGTATCCGTTTCAGTGAGGGCTTCACCCAAGTTCCCAAAAGCCACTTTTTCCGAATGACCCTCGACGAGGATTACGGCCGAAGCACTAGGACCAAACTGGCGAATCGTCGGTATTGGCAATCCCAGAATAGCTCGAGCATGCAAAGAAAACTGGGGAAGATCTTGAGAAATCATGGTCACCATTCCCGTGTCATGGGGGCGTGGTGACACTTCGCTAAAATAAACGGTGTCCCCTTTGACGAATAGCTCCACGCCAAAGATCCCATATCCGCCCAAAGCGCCCGTCACAGCTCCGGCTATATTCTGGGCATCTACCAAGGCGGCCTCGCTCATAGGCTGTGGTTGCCAGGATTCGCGATAATCGCCGTCCACTTGCACGTGGCCTATAGGATCGCAG
>DKNL01000052.1 GCA_002474325.1 Opitutales bacterium UBA7389 | reverse complement strand
GTAACCCTGCTTCTAGTCGTTTGGCTCCTCCTCACTCGAGTCTTGTTACGAGTCGACAATTCGTTGGCCTTGGACAATTCGTTTGTTGAGCAGGAGCTCGCGACGCTTGGGCCGATTACCCACGAGGAGAAATCGGTTTTGTCCGTATTCGTAACTACGGCGCTGCTGTGGATATTCCGCAAAAAACTCGAGCTAGGTTTTGTCTCCATTCCAGGATGGTCCGACCTTTGGACGGGATTTGGTTATGTGGATGATGGGTCGGTCGCGATTGTGATGTGCTTGTTGCTGTTCTTCTTGCCAGCAAAATCGGATGGCAACCGAAGTCGAATTCTGGAGAACGATGTATTCGCCAAGCTGCCTTGGGGCATGATCCTGCTTTTCGGTGGCGGGTTCGCGTTAGCGGCAGGTTTTGCCGCTAGCGGTCTTTCAGAATATATAGGGAACCTGTTCCAGGCTCTTGGAGATGTGCCCACGCTCCTGCTAATTGTCGTTATTTGCCTCAGTGTAACGTTCTTGACAGAGCTCACTTCGAATGTGGCTACCTTGTCCATGCTTCTGCCAATACTGGCTAGCTGTGCTGTAAGCTTGCAGGTCCATCCCTTGCTCTTCGCTATACCGGCGACGATTTCGGCATCCATGGCATTCATGATGCCCGTGGCAACTCCACCAAACGCGGTGGTTTTCGGAAGCCAGAGAATACGCATCGCAGAAATGGCCCGAACCGGAATAGTCCTGAATTTCGTGGCTATTATCTTTACCGTTATCGCAGTGTATCTGCTGTTTCCCTACGTAGCGAGTTCAGCTCTGGGGACGTTTCCAGAGTGGGCGAAGTAGTTTTTGGGCTAGTCGTATACGGCGTTGGGTTCTTATAGAAGTTTGATTGCACCTTAGTCGAGCTGTATTGCTCTGTAGGAGAGGCTTGACGCTGCAATATTTTAAAGACGTCGCGGCGTAAAGCCGTTCCTTAAATCGGATAAGTGTTAAGCGAAGGCTATTGCCTTTCACGCCATATCCTCACCAGCGGACCCTTTGGTCCGTAGACTGGATCATTTTCAGGAAGAGGTGTTCTGGCGATGCTCGCCATAGCTTTGTCGAAGTCCATTGAGCCGTTTCGGTTGGTATTATAGTGGCCCTGGCCATTTGGATAGGCTCCTACGACTAGGAAACCAGGTGTGGCTTGCAGGTTTTTATGTCCAGTGCCGGCGGGCAAAATGATTAGCGTTCCGGCGGATACGTCGAAAACCTCGCCTTGGCTTCCTCCCAGCTGGAGTCGGGCAGAACCTTTTGATACACCGAGCGCTTCATGGGCGTTGCTGTGATAATGGTGGAAGTCGTAGACGCTCCATCGCCAGGAACCTGTCCATCCATTGTCGTGGAAGGCAGACTCGAATTGGTCTGCTATAGAAGTTGCTCCCGCTTCGAATACCTCTTGGTAGATCAGTACGGGCAGTGACGGATTGTTAGGACAGTCAGTCCCATCAGGCCCGAATTGGAAAGCCTTTGGTTCAACGAGTTGCCGAGCCTTTTTCACTTTTATCGCTTGTTGCGCATCTGTTCGATTACGGGAGCCGATCGATCGCGGATCTTGTTTAAGGAGGTTTGAATGGCCTCGCTTTGTTCAAAGCGGGAGATCAGACCTAGGGTTTTGAAGTAGCTTGTCGTCTGTGGATCTTCCGAGGCTTTTTCCAGAGCTATTTCAAGCGTATCCAAAATCTCCGAGGAAACGCCTCGCGGCGTTATCCAAAAGTACTGAGTCTGATACTGAAAATCGATCCCTTTCTCTAGAGCCGTTGGCGTATTGGGAAATATATCCACCCGTTCTTCAGTGAAGAATACGAGAGGACGAATACCGGCTTCCTTGAAGTTGCTAAAGTCGAGCGAGGAGAAGACGCTTAATTCAGTATGGCTTCCCATTACCGATGCCAGTCGCTGAGAAGCGCCTCCCGCTTGTATGAAACGAAAGGAAATTCCTGATTCATTGGCGAAAATCATAGGAGCGAGGTGAACAGGTAGGCCAATATTGGTCGAAAATTTAATCGGGGAGCGTTTTGATTCCGTTAGAAGGTCATCATAGGTTTTGATTCGCGACTTCGGTCCAGTCCCAATACCTACCTCGGAGTAGCCTGATGAACAGAGAATCTCGAAAGCAGTGTGGTCGTAATCGACGATCCCCATGGCTTTAGAAGTAATTAGGCCTTGGTGCCAAAGCCCGATCGTATAGCCGTCGTTGGGCGCGTCCTTGATGCGTCTGGTGGCGATCGTGCCTCCCGCTCCTGGCTGGTTTACGACTACCATCTTCTCGGAAAGCCAGTCGTTTTCCCCGATTACTCGGGCTAAGGTGCGGGCAACCGTATCGATACTTCCTCCGGGATCTGTTGGCACGATTACTTTTATTGGCCGTTCGGGATATTCGGCGAAAGCCGTTAGGCCCAAAACAAGAAGGCCAGCGGCGGCGTGAAAAGCCTTATTATAAGTAGAAAATAGGATCATAAACTGTATACGTTAGAAGCTCGGCTCGATTTTCACGCGAATGGCCTCGATTGCAAGAAAGGGAGACCGCGTCATAGGTAGAGAGGGAACGTATGGCCCGGGGTTTTGCCATTCTTTTTTTTGGTTCAATCTTGATAAGGACTAGGCTTTGCCGCAGGTTGTTTCAGCGATCTTCGTCTTCTTACCCATGTATACGGGCCTCATAGAATCTCAGAACTGTTAGGAGAAGCCCAGGCTCCAATGGAGTGGATCGAGTTGGGCATTATTCAGTTTGGGTCCACCCGAGCGGACGTCCGATTCAAGGTCGATCCATTTTACGCTGGCGTTGAAGAGCCAATTCTCAATTGTGCGGGATACTGAAGACCACTCCTGGCTTTCAAATGGAATGGCGTTTAATGCCCGGCTTGAAAAATCGGGAGCTGTCGATGCACGATGGGTTTCGTATTGCTGCGACATAAGGCTTTTCAAACGAGACAGATAGGTATTAGCTTGTCTAGGTGCGTCTTCAACTAGCTTACTCCTTTTTATTGTTAGCCCTTTTGTCGTCACTACAGACCCAAGCTGAGCTCAGTCTGGTCGTGGGTCCGGATTCGGGTTTGATCAATCCTTTCGGAATGGCTTTCAATGAAAAAGAGGAGATGTACATTGCTGAGTACGAGGGCGATCGGCTCTGGAAGTTTACCGAATCCAAGGGTTTGGAAAGGCTGGGAGAAGACGTAGCGTTCAACGGAATGCACAACCTGTGTCGTACGAGAGATGGTCGAATCTATATTTCCGATACAAGGGCGAACTTGATTCGCATGCTCGATGAAAAAACGGGGGAGATAACTATTTTTGGTGGAACTGGAAAGGAAGGCTACAATGGAGAAGGAGTTAAGGCCGAGGATGCCTTGCTGGCGGATCCGATTTCCATAAGCCTCAGTCCAGATGATTCACGCCTTTACGTTGCGGATATTCGTAATCGCCGTGTACGCTATATAGATTTGAATACGAACCGGATTTATACGCTAGCGGGAATTGGTTTAATCGGGGTTCCTGAAGATGGCGCCCGAGCAGATCGAAGCCCATTATTGGATCCGCGAGGGGTCGCAGAAGACTCGAAGGGGAATGTGTATATCCTGTCGCGGCGTGGACACGCATTGAGGGTCGTTAAGCCA